>JAFZNF010000095.1 GCA_017553025.1 Clostridia bacterium
GTTACAGGGTCGGGAAAAACCTTTACTATGGCAAATATTATTTCCGAGGTTAATAAACCAACTCTTGTTTTGGCGCACAATAAGACGCTTGCCGCACAGCTTTATAGCGAGTTTAAGGACTTTTTTCCAAATAATGCGGTTGAATTTTTTGTATCGTATTACGATTATTATCAGCCTGAGGCTTATATTGCGTCCTCCGATACTTATATAGAAAAAGATTCCTCAATGAATGAGGAAATAGATGAACTTCGGCATAGCGCAACATTTGCTCTTTTTGAGAGGCGCGATGTTATAATTGTATCAAGTGTTTCGTGTATATACGGTCTCGGTGACCCCGAGGATTATCAAAATCTTATGCTTTCACTGCGTGTCGGAATGAGAAAGGACAGAGATGAAATCTTAAAAAAACTCATAGATATGCAGTATGAAAGAAATGATATAAACTTTATCCGAAATAAATTCCGTGTAAGAGGCGATGTTTTGGAAATATTTCCCGCAAACAGCAGAGAATATGCTGTGCGCGTTGAGTTTTTCGGTGACGAAATAGATAAAATATCACAAATAAATGTTGTGACGGGCGAGGTTACGGGAATAAGAAACCATATCGTAATTTCTCCTGCGTCGCACTATGTTACAACGGGCGACAAAATGAAAATTGCAATAGCAGGCATTATGGAAGAACTTGGGGAAAGAATTCGCTATTTTAAGGAAAACAATATGTTGATTGAGGCACAGCGCATTGAACAAAGGACACTCTACGATGTTGAAATGCTTCAGGAAATCGGTTTTTGTCAGGGGATTGAAAACTATTCAAGGCTCATAAGCGGGCGCGAACCGGGTTCTGCGCCGTACACACTTTTGGACTATTTCCCTGATGATTTTTTGATGTTTATCGACGAATCACACGTTACCGTATCGCAGGTCAGAGCTATGTATAACGGTGACAGAGCAAGAAAAGAATCTCTTGTAAATTACGGCTTCAGACTTCCGTCTGCTTTTGATAACAGACCTTTAAAATTTGACGAATTTGAAAAACGTTTAAATCAGGTAATATTCACATCTGCAACTCCGGGGGATTATGAAAGGGAACACGCGGGCGAATTTGTGGAACAGCTTATAAGACCTACAGGACTTTTAGACCCTGTAGTCAGCGTGAGGCCTATCAAAAACCAGATTGATGATTTGATTGCAGAAATAAACAGCCGTGCGGAAAAAGACGAGAGGGTATTGGTTACAACTTTAACTAAAAAAATGGCGGAGGATTTAACCGATTATCTTGCAGGAAACAGCATCAGGGTTAAATATATGCATTCTGAAATCAAGACCATAGAGCGTACCGAGATAATACGCGACCTTAGAATGGGCGAATTTGATGTTTTAGTAGGAATAAATCTTCTGCGCGAGGGACTTGACCTTCCCGAGGTGTCGCTTGTCGCTATTTTAGATGCGGATAAAGAGGGATTTTTAAGGAGCGAAACATCTCTAATACAAACTATAGGCAGAGCCGCAAGAAATGAAAACGGTATGGTTATAATGTATGCAGATACTGTTACAGGCTCAATGCAGCGTGCAATATCAGAAACAGAGCGCAGACGAAGTTTTCAGGAAAAATATAATAAAGAGCACGGTATTGTACCGAAAACGGTTAAAAAGGATATACGCGGAATAATTGAGGCGGTGAAGTCGGTTGATACAAAAACCGACAAAACACCTAAAAATCTTCAAATTCTTATTGAAAATCTTAAAGATGAAATGATGCTTGCTGCCGAAAATCTCGAATTTGAGAGAGCTGCTCAAATTCGTGACCGCATAAAGCATTTAACGGAAAACGGAGAAAAAAATGGATAAGTACATCGAAATTAAAGGCGCAAAGGTGCATAATCTTAAAAATATATCAATAAAAATTCCGCGCGAAAAATTAGTGGTTTTAACAGGACTTTCAGGCTCTGGGAAAAGCTCACTGGCATTTGATACAATTTATGCTGAAGGACA
>JAFZNF010000096.1 GCA_017553025.1 Clostridia bacterium
ATGCGGTCTGTGGTGAATGCCCTTCTGAAAGAATAACCTGTTGACCTTTGCAGAGCTGCCATTGTGGTCGTGGGCTTTATGGAAGTTTTTACCGACTCGAGATCAATCTCGCCGTCTTTTGTAAGAATAGGTATATTAAGACGCTGATTTTGCGGTATTTTCTTATCGGTAAAATAGTCGGAAAGCCGCTTTTTTCCTGTCATACCCACAGGGAAGAAGAAATCTCCGTCGCGCTTATTGCAAATGATAAGCCCATCTGTATCGGGAAGGGAAATTTTACCGTTTTTATCACTTTTTAATGTTACAGTAACACCTGGTTCGGGAATAAAAAGCGGTTTTTCGGGTATTATGGCGTATTCAAAACCAACATTTTCGGCTTTTTTATCTATAATCAGCTTTCCGTAGGAAAGATAAGCAAAAAAACCGTTTGGTAAGTCTATTTTTGCCCCTGTCTGCCCCTTTTCCATAAGGTTAATAATCTTTTTAACAAAAGAAGCGGAAAGATTTTGCAAAGATAGGGTTCTTTCCTTATAGTAAAGCTGAATAATGCGGAAAAGTACAGCAGGGTGCATATCTTTTAAGTATGAGGATAAAATCTCTCCGTTATACAAGTTTTTTGAAAAGTTATCCAAAAAATCGGCATCAAATGATAGAAGCTCAGAATTTGCAGTAACGGTATTTACAAAGTTACTGTTAAAAGTCTTTTCAATTTCCGGAATAAGAGAAAGTCTTATCTTGTTTCTTGTATATATTTCCTCAAAATTTGTTTCATCAGTTACAAAGCCAAAACCGTTTTTTTTGCAAAATTCAATAATTTCCGCCTTCTTTATGTCAAGCAGAGGACGTATGACTTTTCCTCGAATATACGGTATTCCGCAAAGTCCGCCTGTCCCTGCACCGCGCATAAAGTTAAAAAGAATAGTTTCGGCATTGTCATTTTTATTATGTGCGGTTGCAATTTTGTCATAACCAAGGCTCTCAAAAAATGAGTATCGGAAATTTCTTGCACAAAGCTCTTCGCTTATGCCTTGCTCTTTTGCTTTCTCTTTTATATCTATTGTTGCGACTTCAAGAGGTATATTAAGACTTTTACATAATTCTTCGCAAAAATGCATATCACGGTCAGCGGTCTTGCGGAGCTGGTGATTTACGTGGGCTGCGCCAAGAGTAAAACCGTACATTTGTGATATTTCAATAAGTAAACGCAAAAGCGCAACAGAATCACTGCCTCCTGAAAGCGCTACTAAAACACGGTCGCCCTGACGTATCATATTATGCTTTTTTACGGTATTTAAAAGGGTCTTGGAAAGGTTCATCTACTGTTCATTTCCTCCGCTTTGGGTATCCTGTGCACCGTATTCAACATTTACAAATTTTGTGTATTTTCCCTGCCAGCCGAGTTTAAATGTACCGACTTCGCCTGTTCTGTGTTTTGCAATATTTATTTCAGCGATATTTTTATCGTTTGTGTCAGGATTATAATAATCGTCGCGGTATATGAAAATAACCATATCCGCGTCCTGCTCAATAGCACCCGATTCGCGTATATCGGAAAGCATCGGGCGTTTATCCTTTCTTGCCTCGTTGGCACGGGAAAGCTGGGAAAGCGCAATTACAGGGACATCAAGTTCCTTTGACATAATTTTTAAAGCCCGCGAAATTGCCGAAATTTCAACCTGACGCGATTCTGTGTGCGTATCGTCACGCATAAGCTGGAGGTAATCAATTACTACCATAGAAAGTCCGTGAACCTGTTTAATCCGCTGACATTTTGCGTGTATTTCCGAAACGGTTATATTTGAAGAGTCATCGATATAGAGCGGAGCTGAGGCAATTTTATCTAAAACCTTTCCGAGCCTTGCCCAGTCCTCGCCCTCAAATTTGCCTGACAGTATTTTTTGTGAGTCTATATATGCCTGTGAACATAGAATTCTGCGCACAATCATAGATTTGGGCATTTCAAGATTAAAAATAGCGACAGGCTTTTTGTTTGCAATTGCAACAGTTTCAGCTATATTTACGGCAAAGCTGGACTTTCCCATACCTGGACGTCCTGCTACAAGTATAAGCTCACCTCCGCGGAAACCGCCCGTGCGGTAATTCAGCTCGTGAAAGCCTGTATCTATTCCCAAAAGCTTATCGGGATTTTTCGAGTTTTCTACCATTTCTTCATAAGTAGCCATAATAATGTCTTTGATTGGGGAGATTTCCTTTTGTTCACGGCTTGAGGAAATATCTAAAACAAGCTGTTCTGCGCGTGACAAAAGCTGTGATGCTTTGCCGTCCTCACCTGAAGAGAGTTTTTTAATTTCGCCCGCGGCGTTTGCAAGGTCGCGAAGCAGTGATTTTTCCTGGATTATGCGCGCGTAGTATTCAACGTTTTCCGTTGTGGAAATACTTGTCGCAACAGCTGTAAGATATGTTATACCGCCGACAGCATCAAGTTTATCATATCTTGTGAGTCTGTCACTTACCGTTACTATATCAACAGGAAGATTTTCATTAAAAAGCTCTGATACAACCTTAAAAATCTCACGGTTAGCATCATAATAAAAATCGGTATGCGAAAGCAACTCAATTGCTGTCACAAGCGACTTTTTGTCCTGTAAAATACAGCCTATTACGGCTTTTTCAGCCTCCGGACTGTTCGGAAGCTCAAAATCGCGCATATCATTAGTGTTAGCCATAGTATCTCCTTAATTATTGACCGATAATTGTAACCTTTAGCATACCAACAACACCGGGGTATATTTTTACTTCTACATTGGTAGTACCCAAAACTTTTATGCCGTCGGGCATAACAAATTTTTTCTTATCAATTTTTATGTGATGCTGCATAGTAAGTGCCTCGGCGACATCTTTTGAGGTTATTGAGCCGAAAAGTTTTCCGTTTTCGCCTGCTTTCGCGCTTAAGCGTACCTCTATCTTTTCCATCTTTTCCTTTTGGGAAATAGCCTCGTCAAGAGCCACCTGTTTTCTGTGAGCCTCCGCATCATTTTTGCCGTTTAATATATTTATATTGGTATTATTTGCCTCGCTTGCAAGCTTTTTGGGGAGCAGGTAGTTTCTCGCATATCCGTCGGACACCTCAACAAGCTGTCCCTTTTTTCCCTGACCTTTAATGTCCTGATTTAAAATAACCTTCATATCATCAGTCCTTTCTGTTTTCATTTATATAGTCATTTATTGCGTCTTTTAAAAGTATAAAGGCATCGTCAAAATCGGCTGCGTCAATCTTAGCGCCTGCGACGGTTGCGTGACCGCCGCCGCCTAATTTTTCGGCAATTATCTGCACATTTACTTCTCCTAAAGAACGCGCTGAAAGCGATATACCGCCGTCATACTTGTAAAGTACAAATGCTGCGGCAATGCCGCTTATATTAAGCATTTCGTCTGCTGCGCGGGAGGATATGACACGCATATTCGGATAATCCTCGCGGCATATTGAGGCGAGCATATCATCTCCTACATAAACTGCATTTTCAACTATCTGCGCACGGCGGGTATAGTCCTCCATATCGGTGTTAAAAAGTTTGCGCACTTCGGAGGTATTGAGCCCGTATCTGCGCAGATATGATGCGGATTCAAATGTTCTGACTCCTGTCTTTACGGTAAAGTTTTTAGTGTCCATAAGAATTCCCACGTAAAGCGATTTTGCCTCAAAAGGAGTAAGTTTTTTGTCGTTATCGATATACTGAAGAATTTCCGTCGCCATTTCGCAGGTTGAAGATGCATACGGCTCGTGATATATTAAAGATGTGTTTGAAATAAAGTCGGTACTTCTTCTGTGGTGGTCTATAAGTACAACTTTTGCCGTCTTATTTAAAAGCTCAGGTTTCGGAAGCATAGACGGTCGGTGCGTATCCAAAATCACAAGCAGTGTATTCATTGTTATAATGCTTTCCGCCTCTTCGGGAGAAATTATCATTCCCGAATATTCGTCTATTTTGTCTGCCTCGTCCTTAAGCGGTTTTACGGCAGGGGAGCTATCCATAATAATGTACGGAGTCTTATCCAGAACGCGTACGGCTCGCTGAAGCCCAAGCGCCGCTCCGAAAGAGTCATAATCAAGAGCCGTATGTCCCATAAATATAACTTTATCAGAATTTGTGATGAAATCGCGCAAAGCGACTGAAAATGCACGGGTCTTAACGCGTGTACTTTTTTCGTAATCCTTTGCAATTCCGCCGAAAAAGCTATACTGCGTCGAGTCTTTTATAGCGGCCTGGTCTCCGCCGCGCCCGAGCGCCATATCTATTGCGGCGCGGGCATATGCGTTATTTTCAAGCAAAGTCCCGCCCACTCCGACGCCTATGCTTATAGTAACAGGCAGCTTTATTGACTCGCCAAGATTTCTTACTTGTTCCAAAATATCAAACTTTTTCTGAATGTAATTTTTGAGATATTGATGCTCGAAAAGGACAAGATATCTGTCCCGCTCGGTCTTTTTTAATACTCCCTTGCTCTCCGATACCCAGGCAATTATATATTTGTTTATTTTTGCCATTGTCTGCTGTGATTCCGAGTCGTCCATCTTCTGGAATATTTCATCATAATTATCAATGTTTATTATTGCAATATCGGTTTTTTCGTTATCATACCGCTTGCGCAGATTTTCCGTTTCAGTCTTGTCAATGAAGTACAAAAGGACTGTAAAATCGGGTTTTTCAGGGGTTGAAATGCTGCTTTTTATTATATCGCCTACAACATTGTATTTATGCCCCTTGTAGTTTGCGTAGGTGTATATACTGCCTGTAGACTTCAAAATTTCCGACCATCTCAGTTCGGGCATAATTTCGCCGATGATGACGTTGTAAAGCTCGCCTGTGCCTACCATTTCGGCAAATAAATCGTTGAACCACGAGATTTGACCGTTGATTTGCAAAACCGCCATAGGGAGCGGGAATTTGCTTATCGCATCACCTGACATTCCGTCACGGGTCTCGGAAATCATCTTTATATATTTGGAAAAATCCGCACGGCTTTTTTTGATAAAAATAGAAGCACATATAATAAGCAGTACGGCAGTAGCCGCAAAAACAACAAAATTAAGAAAATTATCGTTTAGGAAGCTGTAGGCAGCCATAAAAAACAGAACTAAACCTGCAAATACTATTCCGTAGCTCTCGCTGCCTCCTGATATACGTTTTTTCATAAAAACTCCTTAGCTTGAAAAATAGCAATATTTTCACTTATTATATCATTTTAACACATATACTATAATTAGTCAATAGTTAAAAAAACTGTTGTAATTTGTAAAAAGATATGGTATAATAACAGGGTGTTATCGGACTGTGATAGAATTAACTTAAAAATAATCAGGAGGCACAAAATGGATTACAAAACAACTTTAAACGGAAAAGAATACGGACTGCCGATAGTAGAAATAAAGCCCGGACTCTCTATTGCTTTATTCGATATGCTTTCATCAAGAGAGCTTGCTGCGGATTCATCAAAAGCTCTTTTTGATAAGCTCAAAGAGTCCGGGATAGACTTAGAAAAGGTGGATACCGTTCTTTCGGCAGAAACTAAGGGCGTTATTTTAGCATATAATATGGCTCAAAGCATTGGCTGCGATATGGTTATTCTAAGAAAAGAACACAAAATTTATCATAAAGAGGTAACCAAGGGCGCAGTAAACACATACACCACAAAAAATGAACATTTCTTGTATCTTGACAATAATCAGATACCAAAATTAAAGGGCAAAAATGTGCTTGTGGTTGATGATGTTGTTTCCACCGGCTCGTCGCTTGATGCTATGGAAAGCATTTTAGGTCAGGTGGGAGCAAATATTTACGCAAAAGCATTTGTTTTTGCAGAGGGCGATGCGGCAAAACGTGACGATGTAATATATGTAAATCCGCTGCCGCTGTTTTAGGAAACGGATATGATAGGAATTATAGGTGCAATGGACATTGAGGTTGAAAGCCTTAAAAGACTTTTGCAAGATGTCCGGAAGGAAGAAATAAGCAATATAGAGTTTTTTTGCGGGAAAATCGGAGAAACCGAAACGGTTATTGCAAAATGCGGTGTAGGGAAAGTTTTTGCGGCAATATGCGCACAAACTA
>JAFZNF010000097.1 GCA_017553025.1 Clostridia bacterium
GCATATCATACCTATGCAAAAAGTCATTGCAGCAAGCCCGATTGCTTTTATGCCAAGTTTAAGCATATATACCACCTCACGCCGTTTTATATAACATACTATGTGCGATTGCGTTTTTTGTGCTGAAACTCTTGCATATTTGGAATAGCTATGTTATAATGATTGAGTTTTAGGATTATGTTTTCGTAGCTCAGCAGGATAGAGCGACCGCCTCCTAAGCGGTAGGCCGGCGGTTCGAATCCGCCCGAGAACGCCAAAATCGACAAGTTTCGACAAAACTTGTCGATTTTTTTTGTATTAACACTATTGCAAAAAATGCTCTAACATGTTAAAATAAATATGCGAAACAATATTTATTTTCGAATAAATCTTACAGGTGTGTATTTTTTTGATAAAAATACACGCTCTATTTCATACACCTGTATTGGGGTTTATTTGAAAAGTTGTTTCGCAAACAAGCGAGCGATGTATTTTTTGTGCATAGCTTTGCTGTGCACTTTTTTATTTGGAGGTAAAATAATATGCACTTAAAACTTGAATTATTAAAAGGGGCAATTTTTGACGCAATAACATCGGGACTAACCTATTCAGAAATTGATGCGGACGAGATTGCCGACACAACTGCTATAAAGGCGTTATCAGAGATAAAAGAAATAATAAGAGATGAAAAAAAAGAGGATTTTGATGTGGTAGAAGAAATTGTGAGCGTTTTTGAAAAATATAACATCGATATAGGCGGAAGACACGATTTTTAAAACAAAAAAAGCGGCTGTAAGCCGCTTTTTTGTTTTAAGCTAAAGTTAATGCCGTAATCTCGATTTCATCGCCTTTTTTGTCTGCTATAATATGCATACCCTCAGAAATGGTGTTTTTGAGTGCAAAGTCTGCGAGTTTATCTTCAATAAGGGTTTGAATAGCGCGCTTTAGAGGTCTTGCGCCGTATTTTATATCAAAGCCTTTATCCAAAATCAGAGCCTTTGCACTTTCCGTGACCTCGATTTCTGCGCCTTTTTGAGCCATTCTTTCGGTGATATCCGAAAGCATAAGGTCAACAATTCTTCTGAGCTCATCTTTTGTAAGCGGGGAGAAGGTTACAACCTCATCAATCCTGTTTAAAAATTCGGGGCGGAAACGCTCTTTTAAGCTCTTTTCAACATTGTTTTTAATAGTTACGGCGTTATCTGAATTAAATCCGATAGATGCAGAGTCAAACTCTGAGCCTGCGTTAGTAGTCATAATAATTATTGTGTTTTCAAAATTAACAATCTTTCCGTGACTGTCCGAAACTCTGCCGTCGTCCAAAATTTGGAGGAACAAATTGAAAATTTCGGGGTGGGCTTTTTCAATTTCGTCAAGCAAAATGACAGAATACGGCTTTCTTCTGACCTTTTCGGTAAGCTGACCTGCCTCGTCATAGCCTACGTACCCCGGAGGTGAGCCTATTAGCTTTGAAACAGAGTGTTTTTCCATAAATTCTGACATATCAAATCGAATTAACGCGTCCTCGTTATCAAACATAACCTCTGCAATGGTTTTTACAAGCTCAGTTTTGCCGACACCCGTAGGTCCTGCAAATATGAAGGAAACGGGACGGCGTTTAAATGTAATATCCGCCCTTCCGCGCCGTATAGCTCGGCAAACTGCACTGACAGCGTCATTTTGACCGATAACGCGTTTGTGTATTCTGTCCTCCAAGCACAGAAGTTTTGTGGTTTCGCCCTCTGTCAGTTTATGCACGGGGATTTTTGTCCAGTTTTCTATGACAGCCGCGACATCTTCTAAGGTAACAACCGCATTTTTTGCCTCGGCTTCCTTTATTTTAAGCTCTTCTTCAAGCTCAAGCCTTTCTTGTTTAAGTCTTGCCGCCTGTTCAAAATCTTCGCCCGCAGCTGCGTCCTGTGACAGTGCATCAATTTCTGAAAGGCGCTGCTTTATTTTTGCCGCCTGATAAAGCGGGATATTCCTTAGATTTACCGCAGATGATGCCTCATCAATAACGTCTATTGCCTTATCGGGCAAAAAACGGTCGGTAATATAGCGTTCGCTCATACGGCAGGCAGACTCTAAAATTTCGTCGGGTATTGTTACCTTATGATAATCTTCATAGTAATCCTTTATTCCGCGCAGAATTTCTATAGACTCCGAAACGCTTGGCTCATCAATTAAAACAGGCTGAAAACGGCGCTCTAAAGCGGTATCCTTTTCAATATGCTTTCTGTATTCATTAAGAGTTGTAGCACCTATAATCTGAATTTCGCCTCGCGCTAAAGCAGGTTTTAAGATGTTTGCGGCACTCATTGCGCCTTCTGCATCGCCTGCTGCAACAATATTATGAATTTCGTCGATTACTAAAATGACGTTTCCTGCTTCTTCCGCCTCAATAAGAAGATTTTTAAGACGTGCCTCAAACTGACCGCGGAACTGCGTTCCTGCAACAAGTGCGGTAAAATCGATAAGATAGAGCTGATATCCCAAAAGTTTTGGCGGAACTTTTTCCTCCACAATACGGCAGGCAAGACCCTCTGCAATTGCAGTTTTGCCGACGCCCGGCTCACCCAGAATTACGGGATTGTTTTTTGAACGTCTGTTAAGTATCTGAATTACCCGGTCAATTTCTGTGTTACGGTTTACAACGCGGTCAACCTTTCCTGATTTTGCCATTTCTGTAAGATTGGTGCCGTAGGCGTCTAACATACTCTTTTTCTTGCCGAATTGATTTTTCTTGGGCGGTTTTGTGCCTTTTTCCGACTTGTCCGCAGACTCTTTCCCCGGCATAAACTGGGAGAGGAAACCAAGCGGGAAAGTATGCGCTCCGCCCTCTTCACCGTTTGGTTCGTCGTTTTGCGGCATAAATGCCTCAAGATTTTCGGGATTTGCGCCTATATTTTCCATAAAATCCGACATTTCGCTGTTTAAATTCTCAATATCGGAATCGGTTATTCCCATCTTTTCAATCATATCATTTATAGGTCCGATGCCAAGCTCTTTAGCACAGGCAAGGCAAAGTCCTTCATTAGTTGTCTTATTTCCCTCCATCTTTGTTATGTAAATAACGGCAGGGTTCTTGTGACAACGAGAACATAATTTCATTATATATTCCTCCGATTAAAGTTAGAAACTATTGTAACACAATAAGTGAAAATATAAAAGAGTTTTTTTGATAAATTTACAGTTTATTAATTTATTTGTGGTATGTTTCGCCTGCGCTTATTTTAAAAGCGCGGTAAATCTGTTCTAAAAGCACAACCCGCATAAGCTGATGCGGAAGAGTTATCTTTCCGAAACTGATGCGCATATCAGAGGCGGATTTCACCTTTTCGCAAAGTCCCAACGAACCGCCTATAATAAACGTAATATTGGAATTCTCAGCCTTTATGCTATCAAGCCTTTTGGAAAATTCCGTACTTGACAGCCCGTTCCCCTCGATGCACATAGCTATTTTAAAGCTGTTTTTCGGGATTTTAGAAAGGATTGAGATGCCCTCCTTTTCAAGGATAAGAGCCTCCTCTTTTTGCGATGCGTTTTCAGGGATTTTTTCGTCCTTTATCTCTATAATATCAACTGAGGCAAAACGTGAAAGGCGTTTTTTATATTCAGATATAGCGTCATAGAAAAACCTTTCCTTGATTTTGCCTACTGAAACCACAGTTATTTTCATTTTGAAGTACCCCCTTTAGCAGAAGATAAAAAAGCGGTTGGTTCGTATCTTTTTGCAACGGCTAAGGAGAAGTCTTTGCCCGGTATAATGCCGTTTGCTTTTGCAAGCTCGGCGGTTTCTAAAATCGCCGCTTTCGGCGTATTATTGTCGGCGGAAAGGTGCGCAAGCATTATATGCCTTGTTCCGCTTTCTAAAAGTTTTAAAACCGTTTCGGACGCGGCTTTGTTTGAAAGATGTCCGAAATCACCCAAAATACGGCGCTTTAAAAATTCGGGATAACGCCCGTTTTTAAGCATAGCAAGGTCGTGATTTGACTCAAGAATAACGGCAATACTTCCTCTTATGCTGTCAAAAATATAATCGTTCATATTCCCGATATCTGTTGCTAAGGAAAGTTTACTGTTTTTTAGGAAAAAGCTGTATCCTACAGGATCTATCGCGTCGTGCGGGATAGAAAAAGGCTTTATTCCGATTGTGCCTATTTCAAAATCCTTGTTAGGTGATATATATTTAGTGTTTTTCTCCGATATACCGCAATTTTTCATAGCGTTATGCGTTTGTTCGGTCGCAAAAACGGGCAGACCGTACTTCTTTGATACGACGCCTGCCCCTTTTATATGGTCGGAATGTTCGTGCGTAATAAGTATAGCGGTTAAATTTTCGGGTGATATTCCGATAGACCAAAGCAGTTCTTCAAGACGAGATGCAGTAAGTCCGCAGTCGGTTAGCAGAACTGTTTTTCCGTCGGAAATTACAGAACAATTCCCTGTTGAGCCGCTTACAAGTGATAAAAACATATTCTTTTGCTAATTCTCCAAAACTTCTATTCTTTCAATGTGTGCACCTAAGGCACAGAATTTTGCCTCAAAATTTTCATAACCGCGGTCGATGTGGTAGAGGTCTGATATCTCAGTAACTCCGTCCGCCATTAAACCTGCTATAATCATAGCCGCACCGCCCCGCAGGTCAGTTGCGCGTACCGATGTGCCCATAAGCGTTGATACTCCGTTTATTATAGCGAGTTTCCCCTCTACAGAAATATCTGCGCCCATACGCTTCAGTTCCCCGACATAGCGGAAACGGTCGTCCCAGACACCTTCGCGGGCGTTGCTTGTTCCTGAAACGGTGGAAAGATATGTAACGAGCTGAGGCTGCATATCGGTAGGAAAACCAGGGTAGGGGAGCGCAATAAAGTTCACTTTTTTCAGCTTTTTCCCCTCCTCGACATAAACTCTTATGCTGTCGTCAAATTCCTCTATCGAAACGCCTGACTCGATAAGCTTTGCGCTTATTGACTCCAAGTGCCTCGGAATAACATTTTCTATTATGACATCGCCTCTTGTTGCCGCAGCGGCAATCATAAAGGTACCTGCCTCAATCTGGTCGGGAATTATGGAATAAGTTCCTCCGTGCAATTTTTCAACGCCTGTTATTTTTATTGTATCGGTACCCGCACCGCGGATTTTTGCGCCCATTGCGTTTAGAAAGTTTGCAAAATCAACAATATGCGGTTCCTTTGCGGCATTTTCAATTATTGATACACCCTTTGCCGTAACTGCACCCATAATAACATTTATGGTGGCACCTACCGAGGTTACGTCAAAATATATGTGCGCACCATTTAAGTTTTCCGCCTCGGCACTAACTTTGCCGTAGGCTTGCGTACAGGTTGCGCCTAAAGCCTCAAATCCCTTTATGTGCTGGTCTATCGGACGTGTTCCGAAATCACAGCCCCCCGGCATAGGTATAACACATTTTTTAAATCTTCCGAGCAGTGCGCCGATAAGATAGACAGAACCGCGCATTCTTCTTGCAAGCTCTGCTTTTGGCGTATGGGACTTCACATTTGTACAGTCAATTATGGCAGTGTTTTCGTCCGCCATTTCAACTTCCGCACCCAAATCGCGCAATATATCGAGAAAAAGTTTTACATCTTTTATGTCGGGCAGATTTTCAA
>JAFZNF010000098.1 GCA_017553025.1 Clostridia bacterium
ATCGGGTACATCCGATGACTCAAGCACAGCAACAAACAAGAACACCCCTGCGTCGTCAACTAAGACTGTTCCATGGAATTTTGTAATCATTACAGGAAGTACAGTTACTGGCAGCGACAAATTCAAAGTTGGAAACGAAACAGGCTGTTTTGTTGCAGGACGAAACGTAACGATAAATAATTTTTCAATGCTGGATCATGAAATAACGCAGGCTGAGTATCAGTCAGTTATGGGAAGCAACCCGAGTTATTTTGACGGAACTTCAGGAAAAGAAGCTGAGACAGGAGAAACACAAGCTAACCGTCCTGTGGATATGGTAAGCTGGTATGATGCTCTAGTATACTGCAACAAAAAGAGTATGGCTGACGGGCTTACTCCCTGTTATGCGATAAGCGGAAAGACAAATCCTGCTGAGTGGGGAGCTGTGCCTACATCAAATGATGCAACATGGGACGGCGTAACGTGTAACTTTAGTGCAAACGGCTACAGATTGCCCACGGAAGCGGAATGGGAATACGCGGCGCTAGGCGGTGCAGCCGGAGTAAATGCAGCTGACCCGACCGATTACGCCGGTCCGAACACCGAATCAAATCTTGGAAGCTATGCCTGGATTAGCTCTTGCCGCGTGCTTCGTGGTGGCACTTGTTACGATGCAGCCACGTCTTGTTCTGCTGCTTACCGGAGCGGCGCCCAACCGAGCGTTCGCAGTGACGGTGTTGGCTTCCGCGTTGTTCGCTCCGCACAGTAAGCGGCGGCTTTATGAGCAAACTTTGCGTCATTGTGCACCCTCGCGTCCGCAAAAAACATAGGCTGCCATTTCCCCGTGCATTTTCATGTATTTTATTATCACTATAACAATGGTATTGTCACCGCCATAACAATGGTATTGTTACTGCGATAACAAGGGTATTGTCACCTATCGGCTTGCCGATAGGTCAAATTCCCGCCAGATAGTAGTTGGGTGCTTTGAAAATATTTTCTTGACTTTTTTACTGCGTGTGATATATTTTTTTCAGATTCCAAATATGAGGAGGCATATGATGGCAGAATCTCTCATGAAGATATATGAAACGATACCCGCAACCGCACAAAAAGAATTATATGATTTTGCTCTTTTTTTGCTTTCTCGTAATGAAAATAAAAAATCTGCTGTACAAAAAACATCACATTTTGGTGGCTTAAAAGATAAAATCTCATATATTGCACCTGATTTTGACGAGCCCATAGAAGATTTTGCAGAGTATATGTGATGAAATATCTCTTAGATACCCATACAATCCTTTGGTATGCACAGGGGAGCAGTGAATTATCACAAAAAGCAAAAACAATCATAGAAACCAAAGAATGTTTTTACAGTATGGCTTCTCTTTGGGAAATTGCAATTAAACAGAAACTGGGTAAGCTTGATGATACTGTGTCAATCTCTGAACTGGAAGATTTTTGCAAAGATGCAGGATTCATACAATTACCGACAATCAGCAAATTTATAGAAAATACAAAAACATTGGACTTCATTCACAGAGATCCCTTTGACAGGCTTTTAATTTCTTGTGCGCAATGTGAAAATCTGACAATAATCACATGCGACGGGATAATCCCTAAATATGCTGTAAAAACTGTCTGGTAATCGCCTTCCAGCAAAGTCCGGGAAGCCTTTCGAAAAACTTCCACCATTGGAGTAGTATATGATACCAAGAATAAAATCAGTTCTTGTCATTGATTTTGCAAGCGACTCAATATACGAATATGGGAAATCCGTTTAATTATGATTGATAACAAGGGTATTGTCACCTATCGGCTTGTCGATAGGTCAAATTCCCGCCGAGAATTTTC
>JAFZNF010000099.1 GCA_017553025.1 Clostridia bacterium
GCAAAGCAAATAAAAAATGGTGCAGATGATTTTTTGGAAAATCTACCGCACAAATACTATGAAGAGCACAACCTTCACGCAATTTTGGTGTCGCAAATTTCCGATTTTGACGAGTGCATCAAAGAAATAAACGCATTTTTGCCGTATGTTGATAATTGGGCGACTTGTGACATAATGAAACCGAAATCATTTAAAAAGAACAAGGAAAAACTGCTGCCCGAAATTGAAAAATGGCTGAAAAGCACGCATACATACACCGTAAGATTTGGGATAGAAATGCTTATGACGCATTTTTTGGACGAAGATTTTGACGAGAGTTATTTGGAAAAAGTATGCCTTATAAAATCAAACGAATACTATATAAATATGATGATTGCGTGGTATTTTGCCACAGCGCTTTATAAAGAATGGGATTTTGCGGTCAAATATCTTGAAGAAAACCGCCTTTGCAAGCGGGTGCATAACAAAACTATCAGGAAAGCCTTAGAAAGCTACAGAATAACACAAGAGCAGAAAGAATATTTAAAAATGCTTATCGTAAGGTAAGCGTTTTTATTTTGCCGAAAGATTGAATTTTCTGCGGTTTTGATGTAGAATAAAAGTATACTGAGAATAGAGGAGAAGAAAAATGCTGATTTTAGGGATTGACCCCGGCTATGCCATTGTTGGTATTGGGGTGATAGAATACACAGGAAATCACTTCCGTCCGCTTGAATATAACGCGATTACAACTGACGCATCTATGATAACAAGCCTTAGGCTTCGTAAAATTAAGGAAGAAATAGCAGAATATCTTGAAAAATACAAGCCTGACGCAGTTGCAATAGAGGAGCTATTCTTTAACAATAATGCAAAAACTGCTATTGCGGTGGCACAGGCAAGAGGCGTTTTAGTCGCAGAAACGGCGGTACGCGAAATTCCGATTTTTGAGTATACGCCACTTCAGATAAAGCAGGCAATTACAGGCTACGGAAGAGCCGACAAGTCACAAATCCAGCAGATGGTAAAAATGCTGTTGGGCTTAAATGCCACTCCCCGCCCTGACGATGCCGCAGATGCACTTGCCGTTGCCATATGCCACGCGCACTCATCAAGGATAAATGATGAGCTCGGAACAAACCGCCTGTAAAAACCGTCACTTACTTGTAAAGGAAATGTAAAAGCGGGGTATGGTAAAATATGATATAATTCTACTATAATCGGCGGAATGTACCAAAAATCGAAGGGAGAAACCGAATGTATTATTACATAAAAGGCGAACTTGCCATAAAAGGTGACAATTTTGCGGTGATAGATAACGGCGGTGTAGGGTATAAGCTGTATACCTCGCAAAAGACGCTGGAAAGTTTCCGCGAGGGTGACCGCGTAACGATGAATACTTATCTAAATGTTCACGAAGATGTTTTTGACCTGTACGGATTTGCAACAGAGGAGGAACATTCTATGTTTATAAACCTTCTGTCCGTTTCGGGAGTGGGTCCAAAAGCGGCGCTTTCGGTACTTTCTGCGGTAACCCCAAAAGAGATTGTGCTTGCGGTTATGACCAAGGACGAGAAAATTTTAACAAAAGCACAGGGCGTAGGTGCAAAAATGGCGCAGAGAATTATTTTAGAGCTTTTGGACAAGCTCAAAAATTCCGACCTTCTGCCTGAAGATGAGGGTGTGCAAAAGACAATACGAAGCGACTCGCAAAGCGAGGCGGTAAGTGCGCTTATTGTTTTGGGATATTCGCAAGCCGATGCAAAAAATGCCGTTTGCGGAATTGACGAAACCTTAAAAACCGAGGAAATTGTAAGGCTTGCTTTAGCAAAGCTTATGAGGTAATAATATGATTTTCGATGATAATGAAAGAATTGTGACAGGCGATTTTCTTGAAGAGGACAGAGATATAGAGGTAGGACTCCGTCCAAGAGAATTGCAAGAATATGTAGGGCAGGAGCAGGTAAAGGGAAACCTGAGCATTTTTATAAATGCCGCAAAGGAAAGGCGTGAGCCTCTTGACCACGTTCTTTTATACGGACCTCCGGGACTCGGAAAGACAACTTTGGCGGGAGTTATCGCAAACGAGATGGGTGTAAATATACGTATAACGAGCGGTCCCGCAATAGAAAAGGCAGGAGATTTGGCGGCAATTCTTACAAATCTTTCGCAAAATGACATACTTTTTATTGACGAAATTCACCGTATGTCCAGAACGGTTGAAGAGATACTTTATCCTGCAATGGAGGATTTTGCGCTTGATATTATAATAGGAAAAGGTCCTTCGGCAAAATCGATAAGGCTTGACCTGCCCAAATTCACACTGATAGGGGCAACGACAAGGGCGGGACTTTTATCACCGCCTCTTAGGGACAGGTTCGGGGTCTTGGCACGGCTTGAGCTTTATACCGAGGAGGAATTAAAGAGAATAGTAAAGCGTTCTGCAAAAATACTTGATGTGGAAATTGATGATGCGGGCGCAGGCGAAATTGCAAGCCGTTCACGCGGAACGCCGAGAATTTCAAACCGCCTTTTAAAGCGGGTAAGAGATTTTGCACAGGTTATGTATGACGGGAAAATAACAAAAGATGTAGCGGCTATGTCGCTTAAAAAGATGGAAATTGACGAGCAGGGGCTCGATATGATTGACAATAAGATGATTACAGCGATGATTAAGAATTTTGCAGGAGGACCTGTGGGGCTTGAAACTCTTGCTGCGACAATCGGAGAGGAACCCGACACCATTGAAGATGTATATGAGCCGTATCTTATGCAGCTGGGGTACATTTCAAGGACGCCGAGAGGAAGAATTGTGACACAGGCAGGCTATGCGCATTTCGGGATTGAAAAACCCGAGCGATGAGGAGGAAATAAAATGAAAAGGACAGCATTTATATTGGTAATGCTCTGTTGCTTCCTTTTCGGCTGTGCAGTATCAGCATCAATGATACTGGAATACGGCGGCGGAGTACATAATTATACGGGTTCGGTATTTTCTCTTTCGGTGAACGGAGAGGAGCTTACCGACCTGCCTTTAGAGCCGATTATTTTTAATGACAGAGCGCTTGTACCTGTGAGGGAGGTATTTGAGGCGCTTGGAGCGAATGTATTATACAAATCCGACACGCGTGACATTATTATTACCTATTTGAGCAGAAAGGTTACAATCCGTATTGACTCGAATGTTGCCGAAATAGACGGAAAAACAACAAAAATACCCGACGGGGTGACGCCTATGCTTATTGCGAAATGGGGGGAATCGGCAAAAACAATGGTTCCCGTACGGTTTGTGTCGGACAGCGTTGGGCTTTTAGTTGATTTTGACCAAAAATCGGGCAGAATAAGTGTAACAGAGAAAGAAAAAGACACACAAAAAACGCAGAATAAAATCACAGGAATTTCCGCAAAGGAAAAAGACGGCGTAGTTACCGTGACGGTGACGGCAAGCGGAAACATTTCAAAGACATCCTCGCCTGCGGTAACGGCAGGCGGCACACTTTACGTTGATGTTGATAACTTGGGATATAGTGTATCAAACAAAAAGGAAATAAATATGGGTGCCGTTCTGGCGGTACGCTTGGGACTTCACGAAAATAGTGTGAGAATTGCCATAGATACCGAGAATATGAAAAAACATAATGTGTCAATATCAGGCAAAAATATAATATTTACGGTAACTGCGGACGAAACGGCGGATATAGTAGAGCCTGCCGATAAGAATGATGAAAAGACGGACAGCGACAAAGAAGACAAAACAAAGCCTAAGCCGTCCGAGCTTTCCGAGGGCAAAATCTATGTTGTTTTGGACGCAGGTCACGGCGGAACAGACCCGGGCGCCATAGGAAACCTTATGACGGAGGAAGAACTTGAAATTTTCCATAAAGCGAAAGACTCCGAAGAGCCGATTATAGACACCTTAGAAGCGGGAACGGGCAAGACTTATTATGAGAAAACAATTGCGCTTTCTGTTGCAATAAAGGTACGGGATAAGCTTGAGGAAAAGGGCGTAAATGTTATTATGACAAGAACGGGCGACACATACCCGACGCTTGATGAACGGCCTGAAATTGCAAATAAACGGGGAGCGGCGATGTTTTTGAGCATACATCTTAATTCTACCGTAATGCCCGTTACGGCGGCACAGGGAATTGAAATATATTACAGCGAAAGCAATAATGAAAAGGGTTACGGTATTACAAGCAAGGAAATGGCGTCAATAATACTTAAAAAGGCGGCTAAAAGCGCAGGTACAACAGCGCGTGGCGTTAAGTCAGGGAACTTATTGGTTACAAGAAGGAGCGTTATGCCCGCAAATCTTATAGAAATAGGATTTATGAACAATCCTGATGAGCTTTTGAAACTAATTACCGACGAGTATCAGGAAAAAATAGCCGACGGAATAGCAGAAGGAATTTTGGAGGTTTTGGGCAAGATAAAATTGCCGTAAATTTGTATGAAACGACAGGATTTTTATTTTGATTTGCCTGAAGAGCTTATTGCACAAGAACCTATTGCAGACAGGAGCGCATCAAGGCTTATGTGCCTTGACAAAAAAACGGGAGAAATCAGACATAAGCACTTTTATGACATTATAGACGAGCTAAACGCAGGGGATTGCCTTATTTTAAACGATACAAAGGTAATTCCTGCCCGGCTTTACGGAAAGAAAAAAGATACAGGTGCGGCTATTGAGTTTTTATTGCTTAATAAACGCAGTTTAGATGAATGGGAAGTCATTTTAAAACCTGGCAGAAGAGCAAAAATCGGAGCAGAATTTGTGTTTGGTAAAGGCGAGCTTAAGGCAAAGGTTTTAGATATAGTAAATGACGGGAACAGAATAGTAAAATTTGAATATGACGGTGTTTTTGAGGAGGTTCTGGACAGGCTTGGAGAGATGCCCCTGCCTCCGTATATAACAAAAAAATTAGAGGATAGGGACCGGTATCAGACCGTTTATGCAAAATATTCAGGCTCAGCTGCGGCACCTACAGCGGGACTTCATTTTACTGCCGAACTTTTGGACAAGATAGAGAAAAAGGGGATAAAGATA
>JAFZNF010000100.1 GCA_017553025.1 Clostridia bacterium
ACAGTTATCGCACATAACTTTGTTCCTTTCTTTAACTAAATCGGGGACAACCTAAGGTCGTCCCCTCTATGTTACTCCATTTTTTCCAACATTTCAAGTATTGCGGAACAAATTCCTTTAATTCTTGTTTTATATCCTGAAACCTCGGCAATCATACCTGATAACTCGTTTTTCTTGCTCTGAATATCGAGGTCAAGCTGGCGGTACATTCCTTCCGATTTAGTCTGCGCTTCATTCACGATTACATCCGCCTTTTCTGCTGCGCTCTTTTTTATATCCTCGGCAGCGGTCTGGGCAAGCACTATCGATTGCTGAAGTGTAGCCTCCATATTTTTATACTGTTCAAGCGATACATTAAGGCGCTTTATTTCCTCTCTGAGTTCTGCGTTATCCTTATAAAGCTTTTCATAATCTCTGCCGACAAGGTCTAAAAAGTCATCTACTTCATCTGCATTATATCCTCTCAGCTTTACTTCAAAGTCCTGTCTTTGAATGTCAATTGGTGTTAACATACTATAACCCTCCTAAATATATTTCTTAAACATTATATGAACCCTGCCGCTGCGCGTTTTAGCCCCGATTTTTTCAATCCTGGCACGCCCAAAGCCTCTTATCGACAGCAAATCCCCCTCTTGCAGCACAAAGTCAGTCTTTTGTGTTTCAAAATGATTTACACTGATTTTACCCGACAAAATGAGATTTTTTGCCTCATTTCTGCTTCTATTCATAAGTCCTGCAACTACCGCGTCAAGCCTTAGCGATGCACACACACAGGATATATCTTCAAACTTTTTATTCGGCAGAATTACCGATTTTAAATCGGCATACTCTGCAAAAGCCCCGCATTTTCCGATTTTTGATATGCTGTCCTTCACAAATTCCGATATGTCCGAGCAAAGAAAGACATACGCCCCCCGCTCGCAGACTAATATATCCCCTATTTTATCACGTTCTATGCCGAGCGAAAGAATTGTACCGAGATACTGCCTATGTGACGGGACTGTTTCGCCCTTTACACTGATTTTCAAGGCATCTATCGGGAAAAGCGTATTATCCGGTTCCTGCCAGTCGGGAAATACTCCCAGCATTTGCCTTTCTGCGCCTTCATACCCGCCAAAGAGAGTGCCCAAAATCCCGTTTTTGTCTAAAAGCGCCTGAGAGCGGCTGTCCAAGAATTTTGTAAATCTTGCAGTGCGGTATTTTTCGCAAAGTCTCTGCGTATCGCGCATTTTGCTCAAAAAAATATTGTCGTCCATAATCATCAAAAAGGCAAAATAAGGCGGAAAAATCCGCCTTTATTTTAAATACTATTTAAACATAGTCCAATCAAGACCGGCGCCTGCTTTTCCCTTAAGGTAATCTCCTGAAATATCAAAAGACGCAGGTGTTGCGATAAATATTCCGCTTGAAACCTTTTGAACATCTCCGTTTATTCCGTAAACCGTGCCTGCGATAAAATCAACGGTTCTCTTCGCCTCATCTGTATCAAGTCCTGTAACGTCCAATATAACAGGGTGTCTTTGCTTTAACTGGTCTGCAGCTTCAACTGCCGCGCTGAAACATTTTGGTTTTACAACTACAATAGTGGGCTGATTTGAAGCTTTTTCAATGGAAACTACCTTGTTTTTCTTAGAAAAAAAGGATGGTCTTTCCTCATGTTCTATCTCTTGCTCTTCCTCAATATAATCCTCTTCTTCATAATCAACGTCGCCAAAACCCACAAAATCTTTTACAGCATCTACAAAGCTCATTACAAGTTCCTCCAGATATATTTTTTAAGAATAATCTCTTTCACCGAAGATGGCTGTTCCGACGCGTACCATATTTGACCCTTCTTCTATTGCCATCTCAAAATCTCCGCTCATTCCCATAGAAAGAAATTCCATATTTACATTATCATATTTGTTTTTCGAAATGTCAATAAATTTGTTATATATGTTATGAAAATGTAATCTTTTTGAAACGCTCGTGTCAATTTTCGGCAAAATTGTCATTAAACCGCACACTTTGACATATTTAAGCCTTTTTGCATAGCTTATCATTTCATCAAGTCCTTTAAGGTCGGTACCGAATTTCGTTTCTTCGCCTGAAATATTAACCTGTATTAAAACTTTTATTTCCGAAACCCCGTGTTTTTCCGCCTGACGTTCTATCTCGTCCATAAGTTTTATAGAATCCACCGAATGTATCATATACACTTTATCAATGATGTATTTAACTTTGTTAGTCTGAAGATGCCCTATAAGATGCCACCTTACCCCTTTTTTTACCTTTTCATACTTTTCCAGAAATTCCTGCACCTTATTTACGCCAATATCAGTAACGCCAAGCCCTATTGCCTCATTTATCATTTCAGCAGGGTGCGTTTTTGTTACCGCTATCAAGGTTATATCCTTTTCATCTCTTCCGCTTTTTCGGGCAGATGTCCTAATCCTTGATTTAACATCTTCAAGATTTCTTTTTATGTCCGCCATCACTTTTCTCCTATTATTATACTGTCACTCTCTGCAAGCTGTCCTTTATTATCATCAAAAATCTTTGATATTATCACTGTCTGGTCAGTCATATCTGTATAAAGTACCCTGCATTTTCTAAAAGAAGTCCCCGCTCCTGTTCTGACCATTACACCCTTTTGTCCGTCAACAATGCGTATTGCCGAAATAGGCACACGGTAACCTTCATAGCTCTCAAGCACAAGTTCAATGCCTGTCATTCTCAGCGACAAAACGCCCTCTTTATATTGCTCGCACTTAATCACAACCACATTTTTATCGGCGTTTCTGTCCTCTTTTGAAATATACTGTACCGTTCCTTTGGACTCAACCCCGGGAAGCTGAGAAAACCTGAGCGTAACCTTTTGTCCCTTTGAAAGTTTTTCGGCAGTATCAGCCTTTACGGCAGTCATAACATACCACGTCTGGTTATTTATAACCTTACATACGGGCTGACCTTCCGCCGCTGTATTCTGCGGTTTTGCAAGAGGCTCTTTGATATTATCATAGTCTGACGCTTTATATTCCATTACCGCACTTGGCGTCAGTATTTCCTCAAGTCCGTCAACATTTTTTGAGTAAACTCCCGCCATTTGTGAATAAATATCGCTTTTAAAACTCTGCAAACCCGATTCAATAGACTGTTTTTTGGTTTCCAGCGCCGAAATGTCACTTCTTCGCATATCCTGAATACTGCCCGTAACAATACTGTTTATCTGCAATTTATAATTTTCAATATTTCCAAGCTCATTCCTGTTTGCCGACTTTATAATATTTTCCTTAATTATATCTATATTTTCCTGACTGTTTGCGCCTAAAGAATAAGAAGTGCCTGCGTTTTGAAGCTCTGCAATCTTTTGGTTTATACTGTTAAGTTCCGCAAGCGTCTGCTCAGACACATCGCCTGTATATACCGTCATTAAAACATTATTTTTCTTTACCTTTGTCCCCTCTCCGAGATAGTGGTAAATTCTGCCGTCTGCCGCCGCATTATATACCTGCTCCGTTTTTACGATATAAGCTGAAGTGATTACCTTGTTTTCGTAAATCTCGCTCACCGCAGGCTGCGACTTTTCAGGCCGTCTTATATAACGTATGCCGTAAAATGTGCAGAACATCATAAGACACAAAAGAATAAAATAAATGCTCTTTTTCATATTCTCACCTTTTTAAATCATCATATTTATCATATCCCAAACCGTTATTTTCCCCTCGTCGTCCTTTGTTGAAAACGGTACTAAAATATCGTCTTCACAAAGCTCTAACTCTTTTTCAATCATTTCAAGATTTTCTTTCAGCTCTCTCTTTTTCAGCTTGTCCGTTTTTGTTGCTATGACTATTGCTCCGTCCTCAGGGCGTGAAGTACGTATCCATTCCAGCATCATCTTATCGTCGGCGGTTGGCGAATGGCGCGAATCTACAAGCAAAATCACTCTTTTTAGCTGTTTTCTTCCGCTTAAGTATTCCTCTATCATACTCCCCCAGTTTTCTATCTCCTCGCGGGAACGCTTTGCATAACCGTAACCGGGTAAATCTACCAGAAAAATCGTATCATCTACATTGTAAAAGTTTATTGTGATCGTCTTTCCCGGTGTTTGGCTTACTCTTGCAAGCGTTTTTCTTGCAAGAAGTTTATTTATAAGTGACGACTTTCCTACATTCGACCGTCCCGCAAATGCAAACTCGGGAAGTATTGTTTTTGGATACTGCTCTTTTTTTACCGCCGAGACGGCTATTTTGGCATTATGCAAGTTCATTTTTATACCCCTTAAACATAAATCTCAATATATATTTTATTATATAACAATTTTACATTTTTTTCAACATTTTTTCACATTTGGCAACAAAAAAACTGCATTTTGGCCGTATTTTTGTTGTTTTTATCAGTTAACCTC
>JAFZNF010000101.1 GCA_017553025.1 Clostridia bacterium
AGCGATTATTGAGTTTTCTTCCTCTGGACTGAAATAACCGTTTCTCGTACCGATAATATTTATAAACGGGTATTTTGCCCTAAGATTTTCCGCCGCCTTTTCCGCAACTTGGGGTTTTCCGCCGAAAAGATATAACCGCTCGCCCGAGTCTGCAATCCTTTCAATTAAGGTGCAGGCGATATCATAGCCTCCTGCACGCCCTGAGAGTGGTTTTTTTAAGATTTTTGAAGCGTAAACGATACCTATGCCGTCAGGCGTCAGCATATCGGCAGAATTTAAAAGACTGCAAAATTCGCTGTCCTTGTACGCCGCATAAACTATTTCGGAATTCGGGGTAAAAACCGCGTGATTTCTGTCGCTTTTAGCCATTTCCAAAATCCGCTCAGTTGCAGAATTTATCGTAACATTATCAATTTTTACGCCTAAAACATTCAGTTTTTGCATATTTACCTCCTAAAACAGCGACATCTGTGTATCTTCTGTTCTTAAAAATGAGCCTGCCGCAGGTATGTTTTTTGTCCTGTAGTGCTTGGTATCTATAAGACCGCTGTCTTGGGCAAGTGTTATTTTTGTCAGGGACGCACCCTTTTTGGTGATTTTCATAACCTGCACACCTTGTGTTGATTTGGTGGATTTCAGCGGTATTTTTTCGGTATTGACCGCTAGTACCTTATTATTATCGGTAAATGCGACAATTTCGTTTTCGCCTGACAGCCACAGCATACCCGAAAGCGGGGATTTGTCTGAATAAGCGTTGATAAGGCGCTTGCGGTTTGATTTTGTTTCGTAATTCTTAAGCTCAACCTTTGCCATTTTGCCGTTTTTAAAGGCAAACAGCATAAATCCCTCGTATTTTTTCGGAATAACCGTATATACGGCTTTTTCACCCTGCTCAAAGTTTAAAAGTGCAGGAAGGTATTCGCCGAGCCCTGAAACCTTGGAGTCGGGCATATCCGAGAGCCGTGATTTGTATGCTGCGCACCTGTCGGTAAATACGATTATTTCATCGGCATTCGTTGCCTCTATGACTTGCGTTACCTCGTCATTTTCCTTTAACTTATGTTCAGAAGTTGTGGAACGCAGGGAAACTGCCGAAACTTTTTTTGCATAGCCCTCTTTTGTGACAAAAAGGGTAAGAGGGAAGTCATCAACAAATTCTTCCTCGTGATATTCCTTGATATCCTCGCCTTTAATAAGGCGGGTTCGCCTGTCTTTGCCGTACTTTTCGGAAATACTTTTAAGCTGTTTTGAAATCAGCTTTTTAAGTTCGGTTTCGCTTGATAAAATACGGTTTAATTCGTCAAGTTCCGAAAGTAATTTCTCGATTTCAGCGGTGCGGTTTATAATGTACTCTTTATTTAAGTTGCGGAGCTTTATTTCTGCGATATACTCCGCCTGCACCTTATCAAGAGAAAATCCCGACATAAGGTTAGGCACAACGTCCGCCTCCTTTTCGGTGTGGCGGATAATTGATATTGCCTTATCAATGTCTAAAAGGATTTTTTTAAGTCCTGTTAAGAGATGCAGTTTTTCCGTCTTTTAATCAATATCAAATTTAATTGAGTTTTTTACACAGCCGAGACGGAATTTTATCCACTCGTCAAAAATACCCTTAATTCCCAAAACCATCGGCACATTGTCAATCAAAAGATTGAAATTGCAGGCAAAACTGTCCTCTAAGGGTGTCAGCTTATAAAGCTTTAGCATAAGCGCGTCTGGGTCTGTGCCTCGCTTTAAGTCAAATGTCAGCTTAAAGCCGTCAAGTCCCGTTTCGTCACGTGCGTCGGAAATTTCCTTTAGCTTATTTGCCTTTACAAGCTCCATAACCTTCCCAAGTATTGCCTCAATTGTGGTCGTGTAGGGAATTTCCCTAATCTCAATACAGTTATTCTCCTTGTCATATTCATAAACCGCGCGCATTTTGAAACTGCCTCTGCCCGTTTCGTAAATTTCGCGCATCTGCGCCTCATCATAGAGGATTTCAGCGCCCAAAGAAAAATCAGGCGCAGGCATAAACTCTAAAATATCGCATTTGGGGTGCTTTATATACTCGCATAGGGCAGTGCAAACCTCCTTTAAATTAAAGGAACAGATATTGCTTGCCATACCTACCGCAATTCCCTGATTGGGGTTTACCAAAATATTAGGAAATGCTACAGGGAGAAGTGTAGGCTCCTTCATTTCGCCGTCATAATTATCAACGAATTTTACAGTATTCTTGTTTATATCCCCGAAAAATTCCTGACAAATAGGGTCTAAACGTACCTCGGTATAACGCGAGGCGGCATATGCCATATCACGCGAATACTGTTTTCCGAAATTACCCTGAGATTCTACAAGGGGGTGCAAAAGTGCCTCGTTGCCCTTTGTAAGACGGACTAAGGTTTCGTAAATTGCACTGTCGCCGTGGGGGTTTAATTTCATTGTCTGTCCCACAACGTTTGCCGATTTTGTGAGCTTTCCGCCCAAAAGCCCCATTTTATACATTGTGTAAAGGAGCTTTCTGTGCGCAGGTTTTAATCCGTCAATTTCGGGGATTGCGCGCGATACTATAACGCTCATTGCATAGGGCATATAGTTTGATTCAAGTGTTTCGCATATAGGCTGTTCTTCTATCGGAGCAGGAATATAATTTTGCTCGTCAGTATTTTTCTTTTTTGCCATTTTTCTTGCTCCTTTCTAACTTATGTCAAGCATTTCCATATACAAATGCCCGTTTTTAGCTATATGCTCTTTTCTCTCTGAAAGTTTATCGCCCAAAAGTATGTCAAAAACCTCCGCCGTACGTTCAATATTCTCGGGCGTAACGCGGATAAGTCTTCGTGTTGCGGGGTGCATAGTCGTAAGGCTCATCATTTCGGGCTGGTTTTCGCCAAGACCTTTGCTCCGCTTGATGTCGGTGTCGGAACGGTCGATGCCCTCTTCTTCCAGCTTTGTAAGAATTGATTCCTTTTCGCCGTCCGAGTAGGCAAAAAGTTTTTCGCCTTTTCTTTTGGATTTTTCAATGGTAATTTCATAAAGCGGAGATTCTGCAATATAAACCTTGCCCATATCTATAAGACTCGGCATAAGTCGGTAAATCATAGTCAGTACCAGTGTGCGGATTTGAAATCCGTCAACGTCTGCATCGGTGCAAATTATTACCTTGTCCCACCTCAAGTTATCGATATTGAATTCCTCAATGCCTTTTATGTGCTTTGATTTTATCTCAATTCCGCAACCTAAGACCTTTACCAAATCCAAAATTACATCGCTTTTGAAAATCTTGTTATAATCAGCCTTTAAGCAGTTTAAAATCTTTCCGCGTATCGGCATAATTGCCTGAAATGACGCATCTCTTGCGAGTTTGCACGAGCCGAGCGCAGAATCGCCCTCAACGATATAAACCTCACGCTTTGAAATGTCCTTGCTTCGGCAGTCAACGAATTTTTCCACCCTGTTTGTGATGTCCATTGTGCCTGTAAGTTTCTTTTTTGTGTCAATTCGCACTTTTTCAGCATTTTCACGGCTTCTTTTGTTTATTAAAACCTGATTTGCGATTTTTTCGGCGTCGGTTTTATTTTCGATAAAATATACTTCGAGCTTATGACGTAAGAATTCGGTCATAGCGTCCTGAATAAATTTGTTATTTATCGCCTTTTTCGTCTGGTTTTCATAGCTTGTATGCGTGGAAAATGAATTTATAACAAGTGCCAAGCAGTCGGAAACGTCTGTAAAAGTGATTTTTGATTCATTTTTGTTATATTTTCCGATCTGCTTAAGATACTGGTCAATGGCATACACAAAAGCGTTTTTTACCGCCTTATCGGGTGCGCCTCCGTGTTCTAACCAGCTGGAATTATGGTAATATTCCAAAAGATTTACGCTTGTAGAAAAACAAAATGCAATCTGCATTTTCACCTTATACTCGGGCTTGTCCTCACGGTCGCGTCCGACGCGCTCGGCGTCCCACACCTCAGTTTGCGTAAAAGAGTTTTCGCCAACCAAATCGTTTAAATAATCAACAATGCCGTTTTTGTAATAGTATTCAAAAAGCTCGGTACCCGTTTCGGTTTCGTTATAGAAAACAAAGCGTATACCTGCATTTGTCATAGCCTGTTTTTGCAGGGTATCCTTGAAAAATTCAACAGGTATATTTATGTCGGTAAAAACGTCTCTGTCGGGACGCCATTTTGTAACAGTTCCCGTTTTGGCGGAGGGTACAGGAGTTTTGGTAAGTCCGCCGATATTTTCGCCCTTTTCAAAATGCAGAAGATAGCAAGTCTTGTCGCGGATAACCTCAACGTCCATATACTCGGACGAATACTGTGTGGCGCAAGCGCCCAAGCCGTTTAAACCGAGGCTGTACTCATACATACCGCCGTCGTTATTGTTGTATTTTCCGCCTGCGTAAAGCTCGCAGAATACCAGCTCCCAGTTGTAGCGGTTTTCCTTTTCGTTAAAATCGAGCGGAATACCGCGTCCGTAGTCGCGGACCTCAATACTTGAGTCCTTAAAGCGGGTTACTTCAATAATGTTTCCGTAGCCCTCGCGCGCCTCGTCAATGGAGTTGGACAAAATCTCAAAAAAGGAATGTTCACAGCCTTCTAAGCCGTCCGAACCGAAAATTACGGCAGGACGTTTTCGCACTCTGTCGGCGCCTTTTAAACTTGTTATGCTTTGATTTCCGTATTCTTCTTTTTGCTTTGGCATAGCAAAATCCTTTCTGTATCAATATATTTGAAATTTTACAATAATTACGTATATATTATACCATATTTAGTGAATTTTGTCAAATTATATTAATAGTATTGTAATTATGAAAAAAATGTGATAGAATGCAGTATAAGTGAGGTTTTACCTATTTTATACGGAAGGTATGAAAATAATGAATGTAGAATATGTATATCTGCAGCTTTACAGACTTTTTGATAAAGCGACTCCTATCTTTAGTGACTGCGGAAAGCTGTGCGGCAAGCGGTGCTGCCGCGGCGATGATGCGGGAATGTACCTTTTTCCCGGCGAGGAAAGGGTTTTTAAACTTCTTGCTCCCGATTGGGCAGAGTTGGAAAAGTCGGATTTTTCATATGATTTTAATGGAAAAACAAAGAATGTACCGATTTTGTTTTGCAAAGGCAGTTGCGACCGTTATCAAAGACCGCTTGCCTGTCGGATTTTTCCGCTGACACCGTACATAAATGATGTTAAAAAAGCAGAAATTATAGTCGACCCCAGAGCAAAAGCGATATGTCCGCTTGCAAAAACGCTTGATATTGCGGATTTTGACCAGAAATTTGTAAGAAATGTTAAAAGGGCGTTTTCGGTGCTTTTGAAAAACAGAGAAATCGCAGAGTATCTTAAAAGCTATTCCCGATACATAGATGAATATAAAAAGTTTTTTAGAGAGTGATTGATATGAAAAGACAAAGAAAAGCCGAAAAAAAAGAATTCTTAAAAAGTAAAGCTGTGAAAATAACAGCCATTGTAGTTGCTGCGCTGCTTGTATTAACAGGCGGGGCTTTTGCTGCGCTTAATCCGGGTAACAAAATTGCGAAAGGTGTAAGCGTGAACGGAATAAATGTCGGAGGTATGACTAAGGAAAATGCAAAAAATGCAATAGAGGACGGCAAAAATATAGAGGGGCGGTCAGTAACCTTAAAGGACAGTGTGTCGGGAGCGGAAAAGAGCTTTGCTCTGGAGGAGGCAGAACTTAAAAGGGATATTGACAAGACTGTGGAAGATGCCTATAGCATCGGCAGAGGCGGCGGACTTATAGGAGATACGGTATCTCTTATCAAACTGCTGTTTTCGCCCATAGATATGCCCTACAGCTATACCTATAATGATGAAAAACTATCTGCAATACTTTATGATTTCGGCGTTTTTGTAAATGGAGAGCAGAACAACTATGTTTTGGAATTCGGTGATGGTACCGTTACAGTAAAAAAGGGCACAAAGGGACAGGATAAAGATGTTACCGATTTAAAAGATGCATTTATTGCATCAATAGAAAAAGAGGACTATGACGTTTTATTAACGCTCGAAACCAAAAATCCGCCAGAGCCAAGCGTAAAAAGCCTGTATGATGAAATTTATATAAAACCGCAGGACGCAACCTATGAAATTGCAAACGGGAAGATGACGATAACTCCCGAGCAGGACGGCAGAGAGATTGACAAAGCTGAGGCAGAGGCAAATATTGAAGCGATTAAGGCGGGGAATACCGTAACGCTTAAGGTGATAACTCTAAAGCCTGAAGTTACGGAAAGCTCAATAAATGCACAGCTTTTCGGAACGGTTCTCGGCAAATTTGCAACGTCATATGCAACATCATCAAAAAACAGAAGCGATAATGTTGAACTTGCGGCAAGCAGAATTAACGGCATAATACTGATGCCTGACGAGGAGTTTTCCTATAATAAAACCGTAGGACAGCGGACTGCGGCGAACGGATTTAAGGAAGCGCCTGTATTTGAAAACGGAGAAACTGTGCAAGGTATGGGCGGAGGCGTGTGTCAGGTGAGCAGTACACTTTACTCTGCAGTTTTGTATGCGGATTTAAAGGTGCTGGAACGGCAGAGCCATTCGCTTACCGTTTCGTATGTGCCAAAAGGTCAGGACGCAACTGTTGCCTATGGCTCAATCGATTTTAAGTTTAAGAATGACACAAAAAATCCGATAAAGATTACGGCAAAAACAGGCGGAAAATCGCTTGAAATATCGGTATGGGGTGCAAAACCCGAGAAAGAGAAAAAAGTTGAAATAATAAATACCGTAACGGAAACAAAATCTCCGACAGTTGAAGAGGTTACTGAGCCTGGTATGAAACTTGGCGAAAGAAAGGTTGTATCAAACGGAAAGACGGGTTATACTGTAGCAACAGTCCGTAAGGTTTACGAAAACGGAAAGGAAGTAAAGTCGGAAAAAATGCCTGTCAGCAAGTATAAGATGGTTCCTACAAAGGTTATGGTAGGCTCTGCCTCCGTCCCTGTTTTTGAAGAGGTAACTGAAGAAGAAAAAGAGGACAGCAAAACGGAAACAAAGACGGAGGAAAATAAAGAAGAGAGAAAAGAAGAGACAGATGAGAAAAAAACCATTGAAAGACCTGGTGCAAATACAGAAGAAGAATAAAAATCAGGAAAGGCGGGTATTGCTATGATACTGATAATAGCCGAAAAACCGAGCCTTGCCAGGAATATAGCCGCCGGCATAGGAAAAATGCAAAGAGCCGACGGCTTTTTGTATGACAAAAATTACATAATAACGTGGGCATTCGGGCATCTTTTTTCGCTTTGCGATATTGAGGACTATACAAAAAGCAATAAGGGACGCTGGACATTGGAAAGTATTCCTTGCTTTCCCGAAGAATTCAGATTTAAACTGAAATGCGATAAGAATGACCAAGTTGACAGCGGGGTAAAAAAGCAGTTTGAAACAATAAAAACGCTTATAAACAGAGAAGATGTGGACACTGTTGTAAATGCGGGAGATGCGGACCGCGAGGGTGAAATAATTATCAGGATTTGCGTGGATAATGCAATAAATTCAAAAAAGGCGTTTAAAAGGCTGTGGCTTCCCGACCAGACTCCCGAAACGGTAAGAGAGGCACTTTCCAATATGAAGGACGAGTCGGAGTATGACAATCTTGCAAACGAGGGGTATGCAAGGACATTTATGGACTGGCTTTACGGCGTGAACCTGACAAGATATGCAACACTTAAAACAGGTACACTTTTAAGGGTCGGCAGAGTAATTGTACCTATTGTGAAAGCGATCTATGACCGCGACCTTGCGATACGCAATTTTAAACCTGATATATATTATGCAATTTCCAGTAAAGAACAAACATTCGGCGAGGAAATAGAGCTTATAAGCAGGGAGAAATTTGATAAAAAGGACATAAAAAAAGCGCAGGAGCTATGCGATAAATATAACGGACAAACGGCGGTAGTAATTGAAAAAAAGACCAAAAAAGACAGCTTAAAACCGGGCAAACTTTATTCGCTTACAAAGCTCCAGAATGTGCTCGGGAAAAAGTATAAAATGCCGATGGAGGAAAGCCTTAAAATTCTCCAGGGATTATATGAAAAGGGATATGTTACATATCCGAGGACAAATTCCGAATACCTTGCAGAGGCGGAAAAGGACAAAATCAAAATGATTTTGGACGGGGTTAAAAAGCTTGGTTATCCCGTCGAATTCAAAACAGGGAAAAACATTTTTGACGACTCAAAAATTGAGGCACATTCTGCGCTGACGCCTACATATAAAATACCGCAAAAGGACGCACTTCTGGATGATGAAAAAAAGGTTTACGGTGCGGTTATGCGGAGGTTTGTTGCGGTTTTCTGCAGTGAGGAATGCGAGGTGCAAAAGCAGGAAATAAAAATTTCCGTAGGGGATTTGGAGGAATTTTCTCTAAAGGGGACGGTAATTTTAAAGGCTGGCTGGACGAAGTATGACGATTATGCCAAAAAGGATAAAATCCTGCCTAAGCTCGAAAAGGGAGATGCGGTGAATATCAACTTTAAGCCTTTAGAAAAGGAAACAAATCCGCCGAAGCACTATACAATTGAAACCCTTAATAACTACTTAAAAAATCCATTCCGCGAGGATAAGCAGAACATAGAAAATGAAGATGACGCGGAGGAGTACCGCGCTGTATTTGAGGGTTTGGAGCTCGGTACGGAGGCTACAAGAACGGGGATTATCGAAAATGCCATAAAGAGCGGATATATTTCGCTTAAAAAGGACGTTTACGGAGTACTTCCCGGCGGAGAGTTCTTAATTGAGTCACTTGCCCGTATGGGTATCACAATGGATAAATACAAAACCTCGGAGTTCGGCAAATCGTTAAAGCGCGTATACCGCGGAGAAATTGCTGTTAAGGACAGCACTGCGCTTGCGGAAGAGGAGATAAAAAGAGTTTTCAAAAAAAGGGAGGCATCACCCGAGGCGGATACGGACGACGGATTTGTCGGAGATATTGCAGGGAAATGCCCGCTTTGCGGGAAAGATGTTGTAAGAACGCGGTTCGGATACTGCTGTGTAGGCTACCGCGAAGGGTGCAAATTTTCAGTAAACAATGTTATTCTGGGTAGAACGGTTTCCATAGCGAATGTGAGAAAACTGCTTAAAGACGGGGAGAGTTATAAAATAAACGGATTTATTTCAAAGAAAACGGGAAAGGAATTCTCTGCAAAATTAAAATTAGAAAACGGAAAAGCAGTATTCGATTTCAGCTAATCAAATACTGCTTTTAAAGTGTCAGCTTTTTTAATAAACCCAATTTCGGAAGTCTTGGCGCGGGAACAGGCTCATTTTTCAATATTTTTTGTGACGCAAAATTTAAATAACCTGCGTAAATCTTTCCGAATTTATTTTCTATTACTGTATACGCTTCCGCAAGGTTCGGCGGTCTTGAAACGATTCCGTGCATATCGCTCCCGATTATGTGAAGTGCGTCTTTTCTGAAAAGCTCGGATAACTTTTTCCGTAAGTCGCGGGAGAGAAAGGACTCGGCATTTGCCTGAAACAGAAGATTTAATGAAAACAGGTCGGAAAATTTGTCCTCCTTGTCAAAATAGCGGTCAATATGCGCTATTATAGGCTTTAGCCCGAGTTTTGTTATTTGGTAAACCTCCTCGAAGTCTTCATCATTCCAGTCGGAAGATGGCATTTCAATTAAAATATAATCGGTATTTTCTATACAAAGGCGCGGGAGAGATGGAAGTGTGCTTAGCTTTGGCACTAAATGTACTTCACACCCGAGCACAATTTCAGGATATGTATCGATATTACCGCGTATTGCATTTAAAACCTGCGAATATGCCGAATTTCTCTTCTCAAGAAAGTGTTTGATGTCACTTTCTCCGCCGAATGCATAGCAGTGAGATGTAGAAATTACCGTATCCACGCCCGACTCTTTTGAAATGCGCAGCATTTCAAGGCTTTCTTCAAGATTTTTTGCACCGTCATCAATTTTCGGGAGAAAATGAGAATGAAAATCTATCATATAAATCCCCCATTAAAGATGATTGATATAGTTTTTTACAAGCTCTTCCAAAAGTTCGTCACGCTCAACGCGGACAATAAGGCTTCTTGCACCGTTATAACTTGTGATATATGTGGGGTCATCAGACAGAATATAGCCCACAATCTGGCTTATAGGGTCGTAGCCTTTAACTTTGAGAGCGTCATAAACTGCCTCAAGAATGTCGTGTACCTCATTTGATTTTTCGGCACCGATATTGATTTTCATAGTATCATTATTAAAGTCCATAAGCGTATATCCTTTCCGATATTTCGTTTCCATAATACACAAACCCATTGTATCACAAAAAAAAGAGAAAAGCAAGAAAAAACAGTTATTTCCCTTGCTTAATTCTTAGTTTTGAGTTTTTAATTTCAGCATTTATCGAGTCTGCAACTATTATGCGCCCGACAGGGTCTAATCTTTTAAAAGCGGCGAGCAGCATTTTTTCGTCGCACTGCTTTAATTTGTATTTTGGCACAAAGAATTCGTCGCGTGTGTTCTTGAAACTGCATAAATAGTTGATGTCAACATCAAAAAAGTCGGCTAAGCGCATTAAATCGTGAATTTTGAAGTGCTTTGTCCTGCCTTTTCTGTAATTTGCAAAATAATTGAGGTTAAGACCGCAGGTAACAACGCATTGACGCTCGGTAATGCCGTTCTTTTCGAGCAAATGCTCAAGGTTTTGATAAATAGTGCTGTCCACATTCATTTAAATCACCAACATTATTTCATATTATCCATAACATCAAGTACAATTCTTTTCTGTTCATCTGACAGGCGGTTATATTTTGTAAGAAAATCATTCTGTTTCTGCAAAGTATTACCGTCTTCTTCGTAATCAAAAAACTGTGAGAGGCTTATTCCAAAACCTTTGCATATCATTTCAAGGGTTTGCAGTGTAGGAAGATTGTTTCTTGCAAACATATTTGCCAGAGTAGACTGAGGAAGCCCTGATTTTACACATAGCTTATAGGCACTCCATTGATATTGGTTTAATAAATCTTTAATACGTTGCAAAGCGTCCATCGTTATCCCCCCTATAAAATCTATTTTAGCACATAAGGCAATAATGTGATATTACGTAAAAGAGTTATAATATAATCGCATTTGAGATATAGCCGACAGTATATTTGATAGAATACTTTTTAAGGCTAAAAATATTGCAAAAATCAAAAAAATTAAAAATAAATATTGACAAACGGGAATTTATTTGCTACAATGACGTAGTTGCGGAATGCGAGGGTGGCGGAATCGGCAGACGCGCACGTTTGAGGGGCGTGTGGTTCTTACCTTGCGAGTTCAAGTCTCGTCCCTCGCACCACAATTTATAGCGGGATGGTGTAAAGGTAGCACTAGTGACTCTGACTCACTCTGTACGGGTTCGAATCCTGTTCCCGCTGCCAAACAAAAAAGGCACACGGAAGTGTGTTTTTTTATTTTACTTTCTTGTTTCCTTTTTGCAAGTATTTAATCAAATTTTTCGTCAACATATTTATATAAAAACAATTTTCATAGACAAATATTGTTAATATGACACAAAAATATTGACTTTTGACATATGCTGTGATAGAATAAAGAATAGGTTAGTGAGGCTTTTATGCTGTGCATATTTACAAAGGAGTCGGCAAAAAATGCGAATTTTAGTTTTGGCAAATTTTGATCTGGGTTTATATAACTTCAGAAAAGAGCTTTTGCAAAAGCTGATGTATATGGGAAACGAAATATATATATCCTGCCCATATGGGGAGAAAATAGCATTTTTTGAGGAAATGGGTTGTAAGTTTATTAAAACAGACATCGAAAGACGCAGAATAAATCCTATTTCAGATTTAAAGCTCATCACAAAATATTTTAAAATCCTCAATAAAGTAAAACCTGATAAGGTAATTACATATACAATAAAGCCGAATATATACGGAGGCATAGTCTGTAGAATTAAGAGAGTTCCTATTTATGTTAATATAACGGGTCTGGGAACGGCATTTAATGGAAGTAAGTCTTTGGAAAAAATTGCGGAGATTATGTACAGAAATGCATTCAGGCGCGCGAAGGTTGTTTTCTTTGAGAATGAGGGGAATAGGGATTTTTTAGTAAATAAAGGTCTTGTGCAGAAGGATATAACACATTGCCTTAACGGTGCGGGAGTTAACATAAGAGAATACTCATTGAGAGAATATCCAAAGGACGGAACAATACATTTTCTCTTCGTGGGGCGCGTAATGCGTGAAAAGGGAGTGGACGAGCTCTTTGCCGTAGCAAAGCGTTTTTATGAAGAGGGCGAAAATGCAGTTATTGACGTAGTAGGACCGTTTGAGGATAATTATACCGATATAGTTGGCGAATTGGATAAACACGGTGCAATAAAGTATCACGGCTATCAAAACGATGTAAAGACGTTCATTGATAATGCACATTGTATTGTCTTGCCAAGCTGGCACGAGGGAATGTCTAATACCCTTTTGGAGGGCGGAGCCTGCGGAAGGGCACTGATTACAAGCGGTATACACGGATGTATGGAGGCAGTAAAGGACGGAGAAACGGGATATCTTGTAAAAGTTAAAGATGCAGGCGATTTGTATAAAAAAATGAAACAGTTTTTGGCATTGCCTTATGACGAAAAATGTAAAATGAGCCTTTTATCACACGAATTTGTCACAGAAAAATTCAATAGGGATAAGGTTGTTTCAGAAACGGTTGAGGAGATTATGGGATAGCATAAAATGTGTTGAGGTGAAAGTATATTGATTAGACGTGATTATAGTTTAGGTATATCTAGAGAAGAGAGTAATATAATATCCGTGATCAGGGTATTTGCTATGTTTTTAATAGTTTTATGCCATATTAGCTATACATATGGAAAGTTTGCTTTTATTGGTCAGGTGTTTAACGTTGGTGTCGATGTGTTTTTTATAGTTTCAGGATTCATTTATGGTCAAAAACAGATAGAATGCACATATAAATGGGTAAAAAACAGA
>JAFZNF010000102.1 GCA_017553025.1 Clostridia bacterium
ATATTTCCACGAGAGCGGAAATGGAGCTGAGCGGACTTTGCAGTGACGTGATTACTACACTATTTAAATTTCATCGCCGAAGGCGATACCGCAACTTCACTCTCCACTCTTCACTCTTCACACTATTTATGCCGCAGGCGATAATTATGCATTTTGCATTTTTAATTCCTAATTAATAAAGTGCCTGCCCTTAACAGGACAAGCACCACCCATTAAACATACAAACATATGGCTCCCACTTACGCGGAGAAACGCGTCGGCGCTTAATCGGTTTTCCTTTCTGCGCCGCGGCTCGGAAGTGATCTTCGGACAAATTTACTCAATACCGGCTCCCACCGTACCCGGCTCGCTTTATCTTTCCGTTTGTCTTACTCTCTTCGTCATTGCCTTTTGATATTAAATTAATTTCAAAACATATAATATTATAGAACAGAAAAATCAAAATGTCAAATAAAATTTATTTATAACACCAAAATGTTATCCGCAAGGTCATTTCCCTCTGCCATATGTTGCGTCTACATACTTTGAACGCCATTTTTCATCGAAGTTTTCCTTTGAGCAACCGTTAACCAAATCTTGTGAAAGTTCAAATATAATATCGTTTGCCTCAAGCTTCGTGACAAAGCTCCTGTCCTTATCGATCAAAGATAATCCCGAGTATGCCCCTGAAATATTCCCTGTGACGGCTCCGGTTGAATCGCTGTCGCCGTCATGATTAACCGCGCAATTAATTGCTTTTCTGAAATCCGTATCGTACTTTAAGGATGAGTACAACGCTATTGCGAGAGTTTCTTCGGCGACCCACCCTTGCCCCAATTCTTTTATACATTTTTTGTCATCTTCGCAGGACGCAGATAATCTGATTGCTTTTTTTATCAGTTCCTCGAATTCCGTAAAGTGTTCTCTGCCTTTAAACATATCATATATGATTTTATATGTTTCTGATACTAAATAACTCAGATCCAAAAGATACTTCTCCGCCTTGTTTGAAATAATTTTATATATGAGACAGCTCAAAAACGCAGCGGGAATATAACCTAAAGTATGTCCGTGGGTCAAGGCGGCAACTTGCGCTCCTTCAAGCGCGGCGATCCTTGCTTTTTCGCTTTCTTTTGCAAAATAGCATCCGACAGGGGCAACACGCATGACCCCTCCGCAACCCTTGCTGTTATTAACGGAGCAATCAATGCTTCCGATACCTCCCGAATAAGCGATGGCAGAAAGGCAAGTGTTCCCCGGAGCGCGCAAACTGTGCAACGTTTTCACGTTATATATCCAACATTTGTTATTTTCCATAAAATACAACGGGTCGCCTTGAGTACTGTACCATTCCCTATACGCGGCGAATACGCAGCTGCTTAACGAAACGTTGCTGTTTCCTGTTTTGGTTTGAGTTTCATAATTGAGGATACCGTTAGCCGTATATAATGTCATTTGCGTATCGTCGGAGATCTCCGCGATACCGTTTCTTAGAATCAACCCGGTGATCCCGTCCTCACCATACTTATCAATAATCTGATTTAACTTTAAAAATTCAACCGGGTAACCAAGCGCGTCGCCGTACGCGCCGCCCAACAGACACCCGTAAACCGCGTCAAGGATTTTATCGGCAGCCGGCTCTTTTTCAGAAAGAAAACTCATTTTCCCACACC
>JAFZNF010000103.1 GCA_017553025.1 Clostridia bacterium
AAAACGGACGGCGGAACGCTTACGATTGACGGCGAGGATAAAATTGATGACGAAAACCTAAAACAGCGCATTGTTTATATAAGCGATGACCTGTATTTCTTCCCCGGCTATTCAATAAAGAAAACAGCAGATTTCTATGCGTCGGTTTATGAAAGCTGGGATAATGACACCTTCTTAAAATTGCAGGAAATTTTTAATATCGATATAAACCGAAAGGTGCGGAAACTTTCAAAAGGTATGAAAAAGCAGGTCGCGTTTATGATGGGAATATCGTCAAAGCCCGATATAATGGTCTTAGATGAGCCTGTTGACGGACTTGACCCCGTTATGCGCAGAAATATTATGAATGTCATTTTAACGGAAGTTGAAAAGCGGAATATGACCGTTTTAATATCAAGCCATAACCTGCGTGAGCTTGAGGACATCTGCGACCACGTGGGAATTATGCACAAAGGAAAGGTTGTTATTGAAAAGTCACTTGATGATGTAAAGGGCAATATCCATAAACTTCAAGTTGCATTTGACGCATTTTCACCCGCGGAATTTGAGGCAAGCTTTGACATCTTGCACAAGGAGGAATTCGGCAGTGTAAAACAGTACATTATAAGGGGCGACAGCGCTGAGATTATGGAAAAGGCAGGAAAGTTTAATCCTATCCTTTCAGACCTTCTGCCTCTTTCCTTGGAGGAAGTATTTATATATGAATTGGGAGGTATGGGTTATGAACTTAAAAACGAAATCCTTTAAAAAAAGTATTTTTAATGCAGATATACGCCAGCTTTGGATATTTTCGCTGATTTACGGCGGTATAATATTTTTCGGCACATTCTTTGACTTTTACTTAAATAATGAGCCTTACGGAAATGCCATACCGTACAGCTTTGTAAATTCGCGTTTTTTTTCATACAGCTGTCTTTCAAACTTTTTCGGAATTTGCGCAGGCAGTGTGTTGGCTCTGAGGCTTTTTGCCTACCTCTATTCAACAAACGCTATATCCTTTTACCACGGACTGCCCTTTAAGAGAAAAAGCATTTTTGTAAGCAAAGTTTTGTCGGGTGCAGTGCTTTTAATAGTTCCTGTTTTAATAAATTTTGCCATTATTGCCGTAACCAAGCTGTGCGGCTCCAGCATACAGATACGTTGGCTTAGCCTTATTTATTGGCTGGCAAATCAGCTGATTTACAGCCTTTTGGCATTTTCCTGCGTTACATTTGCGGTAATGCTTTCGGGAAATATTTTAGCACTTTTGGGAACCTGTATTTTGCTCGGCATTGCTCCCCTTACAATAATCGGGTTTATTCATATTGTATGCCAGAACTATCTTTTGGGATATGCATATGACCCTACAAACTTTTTCAGCCTTATCTACATAACTCCCGATGTCCTGCTTTTTAAGACCCAAGGACTGATATACATTTTTGCAATACCTGCACTCCTTATAATCACTTACTTTATGTATAAAAAGCGCGATTTGGAAAGATGCGGCGAGGCGGTTGTATTCCCCAAGCTGAAAATCGTTTTTATATACTTTGCAGGACTTTTGGGCGGAATTTTCAGCTACTTCTATTTCAGCATATGGAACTTTAAAACACTCCTTTTTATGCTCCCATTCGGCATAGTGGCAGTTATTGTTGCAAATATGATAAATAAGCGCGGTGTAACCCTAAAAGGCGCTGTCAGCCACACAGTAATTTTCACGGCTTTTGTACTGTTTTTATTAGGTGCTTTCCGCTCCGACATAATCGGTTTCCAAAAGCGTGTGCCTGCCCCCGAAAATATCGAAAGCGTAACCGTCATTCCCGACAGATACTATGCATACCGAGGCATAGATGACTTTGAAAAATGTGTAATAACCGATAAGGAAGATATTAAAAAGATTACGGCATATCACGCTTATAATACAGAAAAGGCTTTAGACCGAAAATCTATGCCAAGCTATGTTGAGATTTCATATAAGCTCAAAAACGGACGAACACTAAAGCGTGGATATTATGTGAATTTTACAGAAGAAAAAGAGCATTTTGAAAGCGTAGCGGGTATTGAGCAGGTTAAAAAGGCACTCTACCCCATATACAAGGCAGAAAATCTTCAAATAGTTAATATTGATTTGCACAACTTTATGGACAATATAACACTCTATCCGAATAATGAAATTACTAAAAAGTTAATTGAGGCAATAAATGATGACATCAAAAACCTTTCATATGATGAAAATGCGGCGCTTTTGTGGAATTCAATGAACTGCAATACTCCTCTTTATGTTGACATTGAGTATAAAAATCCTGACAGCAACAAGCCGTATGCCAACGGTTACTCTTTCCCTATATCCTTTGGGTTTACAAAGACAATGGAGCTTTTGAAGGAGTACGGCTACTACGACCGCTTTATGACGGTAAAGAATATTGTATCCGTCGGCATAGACAGGAATGATGATGAAAAGGGAAATCTTGCGATAAAGGATTATACTGTCGATGAAATAATAACCGATACCGCAAAAATGCAGGAGATTTTGGATATGTTCCAGAATTCATATAAAAATCCCGTCTGGCACTATGACGGCACAAACGAGGTTTATGATGAATATATCTTCCTTGATAAGGACGGTACTGCACATTCCTCTGTACTTTTGCAACACTAAATTTAAAAGGAGAACGGATTACGTTCTCCTTTTTAAGACTCTAATGCGTCGGTAAGCCACCAAGCTCCTATATCAAATGCCTTATACAGGTTATCACGCTCGCCCGTGCGGTAATTTGTACCCTTTCCAAGCTCGCCCGTGTTATCCTGAATATGGAATTTAACATTTTTTGTGACCTTAATGCCGTTTTTTTCTTCGCTTTCAACCTCTAAAACGAGTATAAGAGGTTTTGACAAATCACCGTAATAAATTGTATCTCCCTGCCTCAAAACAGGCTTATCCTTATATGTCAAAATCTTAGCCTTTTTCGCTGTTGCCACAATTGTTCACCCTCTCTCAAAAACCATCTTTTTTTATTCTATCACTAAATTCCGAAAATTTCAAGCATTTTCACATATTTTAATTACAGTCGGCAGAAAATCCGTCTTATGTTTTCTGTCAAACAATACCGTAATGGCAAATACGGCAACTGTCAGGACTGCCGAAATTCCTGATGCAAGATTGTTTGACGCATATATTTTGTTTACCGCAAAAAATGAGATAAAAAATACCAAAATCGGCAGAATATAGACCAAAAACGCTGACAAAAGCACCTTTTTGCTTTCCATTTCTATTATAACGCTGTCCCCTGCTTTTGCGCCCAACATATTTTTTGCCGTTACCTGTTGAAATTTCATTTTGCAAGCACCCCCGCAGGAGGCACAATTATCACCGCAAGCGGTTTTTCGGCGTACTATAACCTCGCACAGCTCGCCAAGTTCCCTTTTTACAACGCCCTCTTCTCTCATATTCCCATCATTTCCTTTGCGTGCATTATTGCCGTTTGAGTCACATTGTTTCCGTCTATTATACGTGCGATTTCATAAATCCGTTCATCTTGCGACAGCTTTTTAACCTCGGTTACCGTGCGCTCGCCCTCAGCTTTCTTTGAAATAACAAAATGATTATCCGCAATTGCGGCAAGCTGAGGCGAATGGCTTACGCATATAACCTGTTTTTCGCGTGCTAATTCCCAGAGCTTTGATGCTATTTTCTTGGCCGCATTTCCCGAAACACCTGTGTCTATCTCGTCAAAAATAAGCGTATCCACGCTGTCCGATACAATTGATTTAATCGCAAGCATTATCCTTGAAAGCTCTCCGCCCGAAGCAATTTTAACAAGCGGTTTCAATTCCTCACCAACATTCGGACAAATTAAAAATTCCGCAGACTCCAGTCCTTTCGGAGTAAACTCCGTTTTTTCAAATGATACTTCAAACTTAACTTTCGGCATATCAAGTTCTGAAAGCACCTCTTCCACTTCCTTTTGCAATCTCGTTGCAGAAATTTTGCGTACCTTAGTGATTTTTTCCGCCTCTTCTGCCATATCCTTTTCAATTTCCGAAAGTTCCTCTTTTAGCTTTTTAGTATTCTTTTCGTAATTTTTAAGGCTGTCAAGCTCCGAAAGTGCATCTTCAAGATATTTTAATATGCTTTCCTCATCACTGCCATACTTCCTTTTAAGTCTTGAAATAGTATCAAGCCTCTCTTCAATACCGTTTTGCTCGTTTTCATCAAAATCAAGATTATTTAGAAAACTCCCTATTTCGTGAACACTGTCCTCTATTATATATTTAACATCTGTAACCTTTGACAGAACTGCATCTAAATCTTCGTCTATTCCTGAAACGCGCAAAATTGCGGAAACAGCACCGCTTACCAAATCATATGCGCAGTTATCTCCGTAAAGGCTGTTATACGCATCATTTAAAGAAATCGCCAGCTTTTCCGCATTGTCTATAAGCGCTTTTCTGTCCTTTAATTCCGCCTCTTCCCCTGCTTTTAAGTCAGCAGATGAAATCTCGTCAGTCTGATAGCTAAGCAAATCTATGCGCTGTATGCGTTCCTGTTCGCTCCTGTCAAGATTTTCAAGGTTTTGGAGAAGTTCCTTTCTCTTATCATAGAGTTTTTTATACTCAGTCAAATCGGTTTTGGCGTATTTGTCCAAAAAATCAATATGCTTTTCGGGTGTCAAAAGTGCCTGATTATCCTGTTGACCGTGAATATTTATAAGGTGCGCGCCGATTTCTCTTAAGACATTCTGTGTTGTCATAACACCGTTTATACGGCAGATGTTTCTGCCCTCCTGCGACATTTCGCGGTCAATTAGAACCGAATTTCCGTCCGTTTCGATACCCTCGTCTTTTAAAATCTGCAAAACGTCATTGGTGGCGGAAAAAAGTCCCTGAATGCGCGCTTTATCTGTTCCGTACCTGACAAGCGTTTTATCGCTTCTTGCACCCAAAAGCAGGTTTACGCAGTCGATTATTATTGACTTTCCCGCACCTGTTTCGCCCGTTAATACGGTCATTTGGGGAGTCCATTCAATATCCGTCTGTTCAATCAAGGCAATATTTTTTATGTTCATAAAAAGAAGCATAGTCTTACTCCTTCCAGTTAAACATTTTCAAAAGACGCGACGCCATTTTTTCCGCCTGCTCCTCGGAATTAAGTATAATCAAAATCGTATCATCGCCTGCAATTGTACCCAAAATCTCGTTATTCAAAACTGAGTCAAGAGTTGCAGCAACAGCATTTGCCATACCAGAGCTTGTTTTTACCACTATTGTATGCAAAGCCGATTTAATACTAATCACCGATTTTGAAAAAATGCTGATATGCTCCTTATTGTCCCTTTTTTCTTCCTGTGTTATCGCATATTTATATGTCCCGTCCGAAAGAGAAAGTTTGATTAGCCCCAGTTCCTTTATATCTCGTGAAACTGTCGCCTGTGTGACTAAATAGCCTGCAGATTTTAATGCATCTGTAAGCTCCTCCTGTGTTTTTATGTCCCTTTCGGATATTATTTTCAGAATTTGCTGTTGTCTTTTTTGTTTCATAGCTATCTTCCTTTTATAATTTTGCCATCATAGTATAATAAAATGACTGCCTGCCGAGCTTTACTATTTTAAAAACATAACAAGAGCGCCTTATCGTTACCTTATCGCCTGATTTTACGGTACATTTATCCTCTCCGTCTACAGTAACCGTAGCAGCTATATCCCCGTCTTTAAAAAGTTCTGCATTTATAACTTTATCCGCCGATAAAAGCATAGGTCTTGCAGAAAGCATATGTGCACAAATCGGGGTTGCAATAAAAAGTTTCATTTGCGGGTCGGCAACAGGTCCGCCTGCCGAAAGCGAATACCCCGTCGACCCCGTCGGCGTGGAAATTATAAGCCCGTCCGCAATATACTCGCTCACCTTTTCGTCTCCTGCATACAGTCCGAGCGATATCATCTCTGCATTTTGTTTTGATATTACGCAATCGTTAAGCGCCAGAAATTTGTGAACATTTCCGTCGCCTTTTTCTACATCAATTTCCATCATCATACGGTTTTCTATTTCAAAATCACCTGCTAAAAGCCTGTCGCAAGCCGTACGCATATCCTCTACTTCCACCTCGGTCATAAACCCGATTTTGCCGAGGTTTATGCCCATAACGGGGATACCGCCCCGTCCGCACGGTTCTGCCGCCTGAAGAATTGTTCCGTCACCGCCCAAAACGATAACTGCATCTATCCCGTCATATAAATCAGCATCACAAAATACAGCGTCAACTCCTGATTTTTCATCGCTTTTAGGCATAACAATTTCTGCCCTTTTGGATAAAATCTTTATTATCTCCTTTGTATATCTGTAATCTTTATCCTTTGTACGATTTGGAATTACAGCAATCTTTTTCAACGTCTATCCCCCACATTTTTGTATATTTATACACATTATACATTGAGCGAAAAAAAAAAGCAAGCTATTTTTGACATTTTAACTTTTTTTTGCTACAATACCTATAAAATTCAGCTTTTTACGGAGATTTACTATGATAAAACTTTGCATTTTTGACCTGGACGGAACTATTTTGGACACTCTTTCTGCTATTGCACACTTTGGAAATAATGCACTTACAAAATGCGGTTTTTCTGCAATAGATGAGTCGCATTATAAATACTTTGCAGGCGACGGGCGTATTGTACTTGTGCATCGTATGCTGCAGTTTTTAGGTGCCGATACTCCAGAAAACCACAAAAAAGTAGGCGAGCTGTATGATTCTGAGTATGAAAAGGCACCGAATTTCAAAACCGCTCCGTTTGACGGCATAAAAAGTCTTTTATCCGAATTGAAAGACAGGGGCATAAAAATTGCAGTCCTGTCTAATAAGCCCGATAATGTGGCGCAGGAGGCTGTAAAAATATTCTTCGGTGACAGTTTTGATTTTGTAGAAGGTGCGGTAAACAATATCCGCTCAAAGCCTGAGCCTTCTGCTGCACTGAAAATTTGTAATAAATTCAGTATTTCGCCCGACGAAACACTTTTTATCGGCGATACCAATGTAGACATATTAACAGGTAAAAATGCAAAGATGCACACCTGCGGTGTTCTTTGGGGGTTTCGTGACAAAAAAGAATTTTTAAAAAATGGTGCAGAATTTGTAGTTTCAAATCCAATGGAAATAGTTTCAATAATCCAAAATAGAAAGTTAGAAAAATAGAGCATTTTAAAGAATATAAAAGAAAATAAGAGAAACTGTTTTATAAATTTATTTTTTTTAAGAAATGTATTGACTTTATTTTGAGTGTGTAGTAAAATACACTCCGTTGGTTTATTTAAGTAATAAACATAAGTTTTAACCGTTTTATAAGGAGGTAAAAATCAATGAGTAGCTATATGGCAAAACCTGAAGAAATCAAGAGAAAATGGTATATCATTGATGCTGCGAACAAGCCCTTGGGAAGAGTAGCCCAAGCCGCTGCAAGCATTTTAAGAGGCAAGCACTTGCCAACATTCACACCGCATGTTGACTGCGGAGACCACGTTATTATAATTAACGCAGAAAAGGCAGTTTTGACAGGCAATAAATTGTCACAGAAAATCCGTTACTACCACACAGGCTGGGTAGGCGGTATCAAGGAAATCCACTATGACGAGCTTATGGAAAAAAATCCCGAAAAGGCTATGATGTACGCTGTAAAGGGTATGCTCCCCAATAACACAATCGGAAGAAAGGCTTTAACTCGCCTTCGTGTATATAAGGGCGCCGAGCACGACAATGCCGCGCAACAGCCTGAAGCTTGGACTCAGGAAATTAAGTAAGGAGGATTTTTAAGATGGCTAAAGAACAGTTCTACGGAACCGGAAGAAGAAAATCATCTATTGCAAGAGTCAGACTGATTCCGGGTAAGGGTAATATAACAATAAATAAAAGAGATATTGATGACTATTTCGGTTTGGATACCTTGAAAGTTATCGTTCGCCAACCTTTGGTGCTTACCAACACAACCTCAAAATTTGATGTTGTTGCGACAGTTGAGGGCGGCGGCTTTACAGGTCAGGCAGGCGCTATCCGCCACGGCATTTCAAGAGCGCTTTTAGAGGCTGACTCTGACGAATACAGACAGGTTTTAAAGCAGGCAGGTTTCTTAACAAGAGATTCACGCATGAAGGAAAGAAAGAAGTACGGACTCAAGGCTGCAAGAAGAGCGCCGCAGTTCAGCAAGAGATAAAATTACAAACAAAATACTCGAAAAGTCCAGCAACCAAGCGGTTTCTGGGCTTTTCTTATGCCCAAAAATTTCTGTCTTGTTTGGCGAAATTTGACAGAATTTGAACCAATTTATACCAATTTGTCGGGGACAATTCGGGGTGAAATTCCCTTTTTTGACTCAAGTGGGGACAATTTCGGGGTGAAATTTTATCCTTATTGTCGGGGACAATCCGTATTTTCGACTACTCGTTAAATTTCTTTGATGACTTTGTAATAATTTGACTGAATTTGACAGAATAAAATCAGTTTTATATTCCGTTTTATAAATTTCAGTTATTCTGCGAAAGGGGGTGTTTCTATGGAGCAAGCAATAAAAAAAGAGGATAAAGACGCCAAAAGGAAAAAGCATAAACCTACGCTTATGCAAATTGAATTTAGCACTTTACAAAAAATAATATTGACAACAGTAATTATGGCGGTGCTGATTGCGTTTGTATATTACTTTGATATACCAAATCCCAATATGATTCTTATTGCAGGGTTAGTATTATGCTCTGCTGTTTTTGGATACGGCGGAGGAATTACGGCAGGCGTAATTATGCTTTTATATAACCTGTATTTCTTTTCGACGGAACACAGCTTCATAAATTTTACAGAACAAAATATGCAAAAGGTTTTTGTTTCGCTGATTGGTATTGTCGCTGATTTGCTTTTGGTGTGTTCCTTAAAGCGTGAAGAAATAAAGGCATTTAAGGATGTAAAATTTCTTACCGAAAAATTGCAGAACGAAAATGAAAATCTGCAAATTATCTCAATGCAAGATGTTTTGACAGGACTTCAAAACAGACTTGCATTACGACGGGACTATGATTCGTATAAAAACCGTGAGCTGACAGTTATGATGCTTGATTTAGACAATTTAAAAATAATCAATGACACCTATGGTCATACAGAGGGCGACAAGGCTCTGAAAAAAACGGGTGTGCTTCTTGCAAAAACTTTTGGCAAAGATTGTTGCTACCGATACGGCGGTGACGAATTTCTTATCCTCTGCCCTGACCTGTCAGAAAATGAATTTACAGAAAAGCTCGGCGATATGATGAAATCAAAACCAAGTTTTAATGTAAACGGAATATCTGTCAATGTAGAGTTCTCATTCGGTTATGTTCACGATTTAGTTAGAGATATAGAAGATTTAAGGCAGTTCTTTTCTCTTGCGGATCAGCGTATGTATGCGTCAAAAAACGCCAAGCAAAAAAATATATAGATTTATATTATGCTTTTGGTAAGCGTGTTTGCTTTGCTCAGTATGAGCGATAGTGGACACGCTTTTTTTATTGCCAAAATTTCAAAGAAAGGAAGGAAACAAAATGATTTACAACAAACACGATGACCGAAATAACCAAAGCGGTTGCAATGATCCTACCGCATATAACGCATTAAGAAGAATAAAAAAGGATGAACGACGGGCGCTTATTCAAAAGATGAATACCCTTGCCAATCAAAACGGTTATCAAATTATCAGCATTATCAAGCTTCGTGAAATAGACTGTTAAACGGTTTTCTATTCTGAGCGAAAGGAGGTCAATGAGTTGTATGAATATTTTTACGGAGAACAATCAAATCAGTTTTCGTTTTACAGAATACCCAAAATATTGTTTACCGATGAAATCTTTAAAAATATATCACCGGAGGCGAAAATTCTGTACGGCATACTGCTTGATAGAATGAGCTTGTCACAGAAAAACGGTTGGACAGACGATTACGGCAGAGTATATATTGTTTTTACCGTT
>JAFZNF010000001.1 GCA_017553025.1 Clostridia bacterium
AATTTTTGAAGGTTTCTCCTTTGGAGCAGAGAAAGACTCGGTAGGCGAGCTTGTATTTACAACCTCTATGGTTGGGTATCTCGAAACACTTACCGACCCGAGCTATAAGGGACAGATTGTTATACAGACCTTTCCCCTTATCGGAAATTACGGCGTAATCCCCGAGGATTTTGAGGGCGAGCCTGCGCTTTCGGGGTATGTTGTACGCGAATACTCAAAAAATCCGTCAAATTTCAGATGTGAATACGACATTGACAGATTTTTAAAGGAAAAGGGTCTTCCGGGAATTTGCGGTATCGACACGCGCGAGCTTACTAAAATTCTGCGTGAAGAGGGCGTACTTTCGGCAGGTATTTATCAAAATCTTCCGAAAGATTTTGCAGAGCTTGAAAACTTTTCTTTAACCGACGCTGTTAAATGCGTCAGTTCAAAAAAGATGAAAACTTATGAGCCTTCCAGCAAAGAAAAATACTCTGTGGTTCTGATAGATTACGGTGCTAAGCAAAATATTATAAGAAGCCTTACAAAACGCGCGTGCAAGGTAACAGTTGTGCCGTTTGATACATCAGCAGAAAAGATACTTTCTATGTCCCCCGACGGCGTTATGCTTTCAAACGGACCAGGAAATCCTGCAGATAATGTGTACCAGATAGAGCAAATAAAAAAGCTTATCGGCAGAATTCCCGTTTTCGGAATATGTTTAGGTCATCAGCTTACCGCACTTGCTATGGGGGCAAAAACCGTAAAACTAAAGTACGGTCACCGTGGCTCAAATCAGCCTGTTAAGGACTTAATCGGAGGCAGAACCTTTATAACAACGCAAAATCACGGCTACGCCGTGTTATCTGAAACTATTCCCTCTGGTGCTGTTTTAAAATATATAAACGCTAATGACTCAAGCTGTGAGGGGATTTTGTATCCCGATAAAAAATGCTTTACAGTTCAGTTTCACCCCGAGGCGTGTGCAGGTCCGCACGATACCGATTTTCTCTTTGATGACTTTATAACTATGATGGAGGAAGAAAAAAATGCCCAAGGATAATTCCATTAAAAAGGTGCTTGTAATCGGCTCAGGTCCTATTGTTATCGGTCAGGCGGCAGAATTTGACTATGCAGGCGCACAGGCTTGCCGCGTTTTAAAGGACGAGGGCATAAATGTAGTGCTTGTAAACTCCAATCCCGCAACAATAATGACCGACAAAAACCTTGCCGATGAAATATACTTGGAGCCTTTAACTGCAGAAACTGTCAGGCGCATCATTGAAAAAGAACGTCCATCAGGACTCTTAGCAGGGCTTGGAGGTCAGACAGGACTTACAATAGCAATGCAGCTTTCAAAAGACGGTACACTGGAAAAATACGGCGTACGTCTTTTGGGCTCTGATATAGACGCCATAGAAAACGCGGAAGACCGCGAAAAATTTGCTGACCTGATGCGCAAAATCGGTCAGAGTGTTGTTCCCTCCGATATTGCGGAAACTACAGAATATGCTCTTAAAATAGCCGACGAAATCGGGTATCCTGTAATAGTACGCCCTGCATATACTTTAGGCGGTGCAGGAGGCGGAATAGCAAATACACCCGAGGAGCTTAAAAAAATTGCCTCAAACGGCATTGATTTGTCCCCTATAAATCAAGTTCTTATCGAAAGATGCATATCAGGCTGGAAAGAAATTGAATTTGAGACTATGCGGGATTATTTAGGAAATGCAATAGCTGTATGCTCAATGGAAAATTTTGACCCTGTTGGTATTCATACGGGCGATTCCATTGTCGTTGCCCCAACCCTTACCCTGTCGGATAAGGAGTTTCAAATGCTGCGCAGCGCATCACTTGATATAATTTCAGCGATTGGGATTGTTGGAGGCAGTACCTGTCAGTTTGCATTAAATCCCGACAGTTTTGAATATGCCGTAATAGAGGTAAATCCGCGCGTTTCACGTTCTTCTGCGCTTGCATCTAAGGCAACAGGCTATCCCATAGCGAAAATCACTACAAAAATTGCTCTCGGCTATACATTAGACGAGATAAAGAACGATATAACAGGCAAAACCTGCGCCTGCTTTGAGCCTGCGCTTGACTATGTAGTGGTAAAATTCCCGAAATGGCCATTTGATAAATTTGCCACATCAAGCCGAATACTCGGCACACAGATGAAGGCAACAGGTGAGGTTATGGCTATAGCCCCAAATTTTGAGGCGGCTTTAATGAAAGCAATACGCGGCGCTGAAATCTCACAGGAAACTTTAAATGCCGCGCCGATTTCGGATAAGCCCTTAAAAGAGCGTCTTTCCGTTCAAGATGACAGGCGTATTTTTACCATTTTTGAAGCTCTTAAAAACGGTTTTTCACCGGATGACATACATAGTATAACGAAAATTGACCTTTGGTTTTTATATAAACTCAAAAATCTTGCCGATTTTGAAGAAAATTTAGTTGCCGAGGGGCTTAACGCAAAAAATTACAAAACAGCAAAGAAATTAGGTTATACCGATAAGGGCATTTCCGAAATAACAAAGGCAAATGTTCCTTATAAATGCGACTTTTCCTATAAAATGGTCGACACCTGCGGTGCGGAATTTGCGGCAGAGACACCTTATTTTTACTCTGTTTCAAGCGGGGAATGTGAGGCAAGAGGATTTAAAAAAAGCGGAAAAGATGTAATTATGGTATTAGGCTCAGGTCCTATACGCATAGGTCAGGGAATTGAATTTGACTACAGTTCTGTTCACTGCGTATGGACACTCCGAAAACTCGGCTATGACGTTGTTATTGTAAATAACAATCCGGAAACCGTTTCAACAGATTATGACACTGCGGACAGATTATATTTTGAGCCTTTGACGCCCGAAGATGTTATGAACATAATAAAGGTTGAAAATCCTATAGGCGTTGTTGTGGCATTCGGCGGTCAGACCGCAATAAAACTGACACAGTTTTTAAGCGAAAACGGAATAAATATTTTAGGCACATCAGCAGAAAGCATAGATATTGCCGAGGACAGAAGCAGATTTGACGTGCTTTTGGAAAGCTTTAATATCCGCCGTCCAAAGGGAGTTGGAGTGATTTCCGAAATCGAGGCGCAAGATGCCGCAGAAAAACTTGGTTATCCCGTACTTCTCCGTCCATCATACGTTATAGGCGGACAAAATATGACGATTGCAAGGACAAAAGAGCAGGTTAGCGCATATATGAAAAAAATTCTTGCAGGAGGAATTGAAAACCCTGTACTGGTAGATAAATATATGCCTGGTACCGAGCTTGAAGTTGATGTTATCTCCGACGGAAAAGATGTTCTAATCCCTGGTATTATGGAGCATATTGAGCGTGCAGGAATTCATAGCGGTGACTCCATTGCAGTTTATCCTCCATATAATCTGAGCGACAAATTTTTAGAAAAAATATGTGCTTGCTCGGAAAAATTAGCTTTAGCTCTTGGAACAAAAGGACTTGTGAATATCC
>JAFZNF010000012.1 GCA_017553025.1 Clostridia bacterium
AATTGCCGTCCGATTTCCAGCTATTCTTATCGAGGAATACGTCCGATACACATATTTAATGTGGGGACTTAGACCTCTTTTTGAGGCATAATAAAGAAAAAAAGCTGTTTCACTTTAGTGAAACAGCTTTTTTGCCCCGCATAGACCGTAAACAAGACCTGATTTCTTACCTGCATAAGCAGGTGGGTTATCTTATTTTTGCTTTATATGTCCACTGGCAGTCCCAAAAGGGAAAGGAGGCGTATATGCCGCAAAAAAATATCAATATCCCGTATATAATTTGTTGGTAAAAAATAAAGGCTCAATACGCGAATCGCAGGGAGAAAAAACTACTCTTCCTCTTGCTCAAATTCTTCATCACGGCGTACAAATTCATCAAATGCAGCGGTAAGTTCTGCTTCGTCATCTATTGAAACAAGCTCAGCGTCATCGCCTTCGCCCTCAACACGCATAATGACTACTTCGTCCGACTCTTCTGTGCTTCCCTCAATAACTTCAATGAGGGCAAAATATGTTTTTCCGTTAAATTCATAAACGTCATAAACCATAAACTCTGCAGGATTGCCCTGTTCGTCTTCTAAAATCAAAATATTATCTTCCATTGCTTTCTCCTAACCGTTTTATTTGATATTTTAATACACATTAAAATATATGTCAACTGTTTTTTTGCATATATCCCTCAAGAATGAGGCAAGCAGAGAGGGTATCAATAACATTTTTTCTTGCCTTTTTGAAAGTGTTGGTTTCGTTTAAGTATCTGCTTGCACCGACCGTTGTCAGTCTTTCGTCCCAAAACACGATTTCGCCCATAAAAACACTCTTTAATGCTTCGGCAAATCGGTAGGTCGCATCTGCACGGAAACCGAGACTTCCGTCCATATTTTTCGGAAGACCTATAACTATTTTTTGAGGCGAATATGAGTCAATTATTTTTTTTAGTTCTAAAAGCAGATTTTCTGTACCTTTGTTCTTAATTGTTCCGACGCCCTGCGCAGTTATACCCAGAGCATCGCTTACGGCAACGCCGACGCGTGCGTCACCGTAGTCAATTCCTATTATACGCATAATATATCTCCTTATTCAAAGCATATCACATAAGCTTGTAAAAGTCAACCTTGATTTTTCCCGTAAAATATGGTAAAACTGTATTGTAATTATTTTTTTTAAATGGTATAATAAGAATTATATTGCCGTATAGGCGGATAAGGAGATTTTATGAAAATTAAAGACGGATTTATTTTAAGACAAGTTGCAGGTAATTATGTTGCGGTTGCGGTAGGCGAGGAATCGGTAAACTTTAACGCAATGGTAACAACCAATGATACAGGTGCATTTTTATGGGAAAAATTACAGACCGAAACAACTGAGGAGGAGATTTTAAATGCGCTTGTTTCGGAGTAGGATATAGCTAGGGAAACGGCAAAAGCTGATATTGCGGAGTTTTTGGAAGAGCTTAGAAAGGGAAAGCTGTTGGTTTGATATGGAAAATAAACAAATTCCTTTATCAGAACTTTGGCCCGTAATGAAGGAGCAAATTGACAGAGGAAAAACAGTCGTATTTTCGCCAAAGGGTACAAGTATGCTGCCTCTTATAAGGCAGAATA
>JAFZNF010000104.1 GCA_017553025.1 Clostridia bacterium
ATAAATCCTTTGGGCACTTTAAATACAGGGTTCCCCTCTTTACAGTAAATGCTGTTAAAACGCTCTGCAATATCCCTTGTTATCTCAATATGCTGCATCTGATCCTTTCCCACAGGCACTAAATCCGCCTGATACAAAAGAATGTCTGCCGCCATCAAGACAGGATATGTAAAAAGTCCTGCATTTATGTTATCTGCGTGCTTTGTACTCTTATCCTTAAACTGGGTCATACGCGAAAGCTCGCCCATATATGTATAGCAATTAAGCACCCACGCAAGCTGTGCGTGACAGCTAACCTGCGACTGCACAAAAAGCAGGCACTTTTCGGGGTCAATTCCGCAAGCTATATAAATTTTTAAAAGGTCGAGTGTTCTGCGCCTTAACTCCTGCGGGTTTTGGCGCACAGTAATAGCGTGCATATCCATCATCGCATAAATGCAGTTATACTCCTCTTGAAGACTGACCCAATTTTTTATTGCTCCCAGATAGTTTCCGAGCGTAATATTGCCTGATGGCTGTACGCCTGAAAATATTGTCTTTTTATCGTCCATATTCATTATTCTCCGATTTTTTCTTTTAAAAGCGCACCTATTGCCTTTATTCCCTCTTCTATCTTTTCCTCGGGCATAGTAGAGTAATTAAGGCGGAAAGAGCTTGTTTCTGCATCAATATCAGTCGCAAAATTGTTGCTCGGCACAAATGCAACCTTGTATTTTTTAACAGCCTCCATTGAAAGCGCCTTTGCATCTATACTTTCAGGGCAGTACACAAGTATGAAAAGTCCGCCCTCCGGCTTTGTCCAGCTGACGCCGTTCGGGAAATATTTTTCCATACATTCGAGCATAAATCTGCATTTTCTTCCGTAAACATCACAAGCCTTTTTAATATGCGCCGAAACATCATATCTTTTCAAAAACTCTGTCGCAATCATTTGTGTGAGGCAAGGAGTGTGCACATCATTCACCTGCTTCATAATCTCAATCTTGTCGCAAAGCTCGCCTCTTGCTACAAGATAGCCTATTCTGAGCCCAGGTGACAGGATTTTGGACAGGGAGCCTGCATAAATTACTCTTCCCTCGCTGTCGAGTGATTTTATTGTAGGTACGTCCTCTCCTGCAAACCGCAAATCCCCGTACGGATTATCTTCTAAAATCAAGCAATCGTATTTCTCTGCAAGCTCCAGCATTTTCTTTCTTTTTTCAAGTGACATTGTAATGCCCGTAGGATTTTGGAAATTAGGAATTGTATATATGAGCTTTACCTTGTTACTTCTAAGCACCTCTTCAAGCTCTGCCATATTCATACCGTCGCTTTCCATACTTACGCCGATTAAATTTGCGCGGACGCTCCTTAAAGAGTTTAGCGTCCCTACAAAGCTCGGCGCCTCAACAACGACGCAGTCATCATCTTCAACCACAACACGTGCTGCTAAATCAATCGCTTGCTGTGCGCCTGTTGTGATAATTATTTTATCCTCCTCTAAAAAGGACGAAATTTTCTCTGTGCGTTTTTTAAGCTCCTCTTTTAGAGGTGCATATCCGTCTGTTGTGCCGTATGCGAGCGCTTTTTTGCCGTTTGTCTTTAAAATTTCAGCCGAAACTTCTGCCAAAAACTCTGTCGGGAAAAGTTCAGGGTCCGGCGAGCCTCCCGCAAGCGAAATTACCTCGGGGTCTGCCATAAGCTTAAACATTTCCCTTATTCCCGACGCTTTTAGAGGCTTTGCACGGCGGGTCATATATTTTTCAAATTCCATACTCTTATTCCTTTCACCGATTATTCACGTATCTTTGCCCAGCTGTCCTTTAATGCGACAGTCCTGTTAAATATAATATTACCGGAGGTTGAGTCCTTATCACAGCAAAAATATCCGAGTCTTAAAAATTGGAAGGTATCCCCCGCCTTTACAGTCTTTAAACTGCTCTCAATTTTACAGCCTGTTAGTGTTTCAACAGAGTTGGGGTTTAAATTTTCCTCAAAACTTCCGACTTTACTTTCGTCAGACGGATTTTCAACATTAAAAAGCCGTTCATACAGATTTACGGTAGCGTCAAAGCAAGAGCCACAGCTTACCCAATGGATTGTGCCCTTAACCTTTCTTCCGTCAGGTGCGTCTCCGCCCTTGGTTTCAGGGTCATAGACCGCGTGTATCTCTGTTACATTCCCGTTTTCGTCCTTTATGCAGGAGGTTGCAGTAACATAATACGCACCCTTTAAGCGCACTTCTCTGCCAATTGATAAGCGGAAATACTTTTTGGGCGCCTCCTCCATAAAATCTTCGCTTTCAATCCAAAGATTTTTTGAAAACTCCGTCTTTCTTTTACCCAGCTCCGGCTTTTGCGGATTTATTTCAACTTCAATTTCCTCGGTTTTGCCCTCGGGGTAATTATCAATAACCAGCTTTACAGGACGCAAAACAGCCATTGCGCGGTCAGCATTTCTGTTAAGATTTTCCCTTACGCAAAACTCCAGAAGTGAAAAATCTATAACGCTGTTGGCTTTTGCAACGCCTATCTTATCACAAAAATCGCGGATTGCTTCACTCGGATAACCGCGTCTTCTCATACCGCACAGCGTTCCCATTCTGGGGTCGTCCCAGCCTGATACAATTTTATCCGCAACGAGCTTTAAGCATTTTCTTTTGCTTGTTAATGTGTAATTTAAATTCATTCTGGCAAACTCAATCTGCCTTGACGGATTTTCAAAGCCCAGCTCACGCAAAAACCAGTCATATAGTGGTCTGTGGTCTTCAAACTCAAGCGAACAAAGAGAGTGCGTTACACCCTCCACCGTATCAGAAATGGGGTGCGCAAAATCATACATAGGGTACACACACCACTTATCTCCGGTTCTGTGGTGAGACTGGTGCATAATGCGGTAAATTATCGGGTCGCGCATATTGAGATTAGGCGACGCCATATCGATTTTTGCACGCAAAACCCTTGCGCCGTTCTCAAATTCGCCGTCTGTCATACGCTTAAATAAGTCAAGATTTTCTTCTATTGACCTTTCTCTATATGGGCTTTCCTTGCCTGGCTCGGTGAGAGTTCCGCGGTATTCCCTGATTTCATCGGCAGATAAGTCATCAACATATGCCTTGCCCATTTTTATCAACTTTATCGCACATTCGTAAATATCATCAAAATAGTCGGACGCATAAAGGAGCTTGTCCCATTTAAATCCGAGCCATTTTATGTCCTCGCATATCGCATCAACGTACTCTACGTCCTCTTTTGACGGATTTGTATCGTCAAGACGCAGATTGCACGTTCCGCCGTATTTTTGCGCGTTTCCGAAATCAATGCATATTGCCTTTGCGTGACCTATATGCAAATATCCGTTAGGTTCAGGCGGAAAACGCGTCTGAACGCGGTCATAAACTCCTTCCGACAAGTCTTTTTCTATCGCATCTTCAATAAAGTTTTTTGATTCTTCCATTTTCTTCTCCCTCCGTGCTTACTTAAGCAAGGAAATTGCCCTGTCAATTCTTTTTATAAATTCATCATATCCCAAAACCTGTATGATTTCATAGAGGTCGGGAGTATTGTGCCTGCCCGTCACAGCAACACGGATAACCGATGCAACATCGCCCACGTGTCCTTTAAAGTCATCGGGGTTTTTCTTATACATCTTGGGCGCCTTGGCATAGCCAAGCCTTTCCGCCATTTCGCGCACTTTAGGAAACCATTCCTCCTGTGTTTCAAATTCATTATACACTTTTTTATATTCTGTCAAAATCTCAATCATATCTTCCTTTTCAAGGTTTTCCTGCCACTCGAAATTTTCGGGTTCCCGGAAGAAATACTTTGTATATTCTACAGTATCCTCCCATTTTGCAATATCCTTTCTCGGCTTTTCATTTCCGCGCTCTATTCCGAAAATCTTAAGCGCATAGTCCTTATTGCTGTTCAAAAGCTCTGCAAAGTCTTTATTATATGCTGATGCCCACGCAAGCGTTCTTTCAAATACCTCCTCTTTTGGAAGAGTGCATATATAATTTTTGCTTATATCGTTAAGTTTCATAAGGTCGAAAAGCGCGCCTGCTTTACTCATATTTGACAATTTGAAATCAAAATCATCTCTTTTAGCGCTCGGATTTTGCGCACGCCACTCTTCAAAGTTCGAGTTTGCGATTGTCAAAAGGTATTCCAAAACCGCCTCTTTAGGGTATCCTGCCTCGTGATAATAGGAAACGGCCGCCTCGGGGTCCTTTCTTTTGGAAAGCTTGCGTTTTCCGCCCGTCTCTATATCCTCCTTCATTATAGGCGAAATATGCGCATACCTTGGGCAATCAAATCCTAAAACCTCAAAAAGCTGAAGATGTATCGGTGCTGATGAAATCCATTCATCTCCCCTTATAACGTCGGTTGTGCGCATAAGGTGGTCATCTACAGCGTGTGCAAAATGATATGTCGGTATCCCGTCGGTTTTCAAAAGCACAATATCCTGCACATTTTCAGGCATTTCAATCTCGCCCTTTATGGCATCGTCAAATTTTATTCTTTTGTTTTCGTCACCTGCGGATTTTAGCCTTACAACATACGGTTTCCCGCTTTTAATGTTTTCTTCAATTTCTTCATAGGAAAGGTTTCTGCATTTTGCAAATTCACCGTAATAACCAGGGTTTTGCTTTCTTCTCTCCTGCTCCTTTCTTATGGCATCAATTTCCTCCTCGGTGCAAAAACAAGGGTATGCAAGACCCCTTTTTACCAAATCTTTGCAATAGGTTCGGTATATTTCTTTTCGTCTGCTCTGCATATAGGGACCGTAATCGCCTACACTTTCAGACTCGTTTATCATTCCCTCGTCTATGGTTATTCCGAAATCGGCAAGACCTTTAACAATACCCGCAACACCGTTTTCGACTTCACGTTTTTTATCTGTATCTTCAATCCGCAAATAAAATACTCCGCCCGATCTTTTCGCCGTCCTCTCGCCCACAAACGCAGCAAAAAGTCCGCCTATATGCAAAAAACCTGTAGGGCTCGGCGCAAATCTTGTAACACGCGCGCCTGCCGGCAGACTGCGCTCCCGATATTTTGCCTCAAAATCTGCAGGTATTTTTTCTATATCCGAAAACAGAAGCTCTGCCAGTCTTTCATTATCCATTATATTTCCTCCATACTTAATTACACAACTATACTATTGTATTATACAATCTTTTCCTGCCAATATCAAGCAAATACGAAAAAAAACCGCTAAATATATGTGATTTTTTGCACATAAAAAGAGACCTTAAAGAAAAAAATCTTTTAAAGTCTCTCTTTTGGGGGTAATGTATTTTGTGAGGTTACTTATATTTTTGCCAATAATTTTATTGTTATACATATTTTTTTAAAATCATATAGATAAATATGGAATAAAAGGAGGAAACTGTATGAGCAATTATCTTATTATGCCGAAAAATTCTTCAGAGCTTTACTTTTATAAGCCTTACGAGGGAATATGCGTAAGAAAATGCAGTCTTCAAGGAATATGGCAGGAGCATACAAGCGTATTTTCGGGAGGCAGGGACGGCTTTGGCATATATTGCACAAGAGACAAAAATGTTCATTTGATATGCACCGACCACAATAACAACCTTATTTATGCGGTAAGCGATGCCGACGGCTGGAAAAAATATGTCATTTCAAAGCTCAGCGCCGACATTTCCGTTTCGGATATAAGGATTTGCAGTGTACGGGGAAGATTGAATTTTATCTATTCCGCACTCTATAACGGTGAAAATTTGCTTGTTCACTGTATCCTCGGCGACCACGCAAAACCGTCCACAGTTGATATTTGCGAAACTCCTCACTTTTTCATAAAGGGAACCAGAGTTTATTATACAAATTCAAAAGGGATTTTGGGATTTGTAAATATTTCGGACGAAAAGCCGTCAGGGTTCAATCCCGTATATGAAGATGCCCATTTCGGCACCGTATATGATATAGACGGAAAGGAAAAAATTCTCTTTGCAAGAGAGGGATGCGTATATTTAGGCAACAAAGAGGTTGCTCGTGACGTGCACCTTGAAATGCCGATTTTAGTAAGTGCACGCGGTAAAACCTACATAATGTGGAAAAGCGGAAATTTTATACGCTACGTATCAAGCGATGATGGCAAAAATTTTGGCAAGCCTATGCGGTTTATGAGCACGGGGCGTTTAATTGATATTTATACCGCGCAAAAGGGTGACGGATTTTTAAACTATTACGGTTACCATAACGCCCGTGGGCTTGTACTTTTGGGAAATCCCGACATCTTTGAAAAATCTTTTGATTACACAGCACAAAAGGAGGCGGAGCTTGAACGCGTGAAAAATCTGCTTAACCAGACACAAAAGGAAGTTGTCGCTGCCAAAAGGAAATTGCACGGCTTGGCAAGGTTATAGGTACTCTGACCGAGCGGAAACAAAAAAAGGACTGATATTTTAATCAGTCCTTACTTCTTTTTCTTTTCATACACTAAAAATCTCAGTTTTTGCAATATGTCAAAATTTTTATATGCTGCAAAATATCCCAAAAAACAGCTTAATGTCGGCAAAATAAAGATTATGATATATCCAAAAGGCGCTATGGCGCCTTTTTGTTCGCCCAAAAAAGACATAAACGGAGAAAACCAAAAAAGACATAATACATTTACCGCTACTGCCCATAGGTTTGTTAGACTTTCACCGTTTCCTGCCGTTTTCCACACGAGCAGATATGAAAAGGCAAGGGCAATATTTAAGGCAAGCACTCCCAAAGAAAGCAATGCACCCTTATACGGTTTCGGCGTCAGGGGACTGTAGCTTTTTTTATCGTTTATTTCTGCTTGATATCCCGCAGAATAGATGGCTGTGAAATAGAAAAAGGTTGCTATATAAGAATAAATTGCACCGCCTATTTTAGATGCTGTCACATATATTCCCAAAATCCATACCGCAAAGAATACAAATACTATTTTCAAATGCTCTAAAATGACGGAAATTATCTGACCTTTTATACTGTATTTCAAATTCATAAAACCGCCTCCGCTTTCATAAAAGCCAAACGCTCATATCGCTTTTATCAGGCTTTTCCTTTTGCTTTA
>JAFZNF010000105.1 GCA_017553025.1 Clostridia bacterium
ATTGCGCCCTCTGCAGAGCCTGCTCCGACTATCGTATGGATTTCATCAATAAACAGGATTACATTGCCTGATGCACGTACCTCCTCAATAGCCTTTTTAAGTCTGTCCTCAAACTCGCCTCTGTATTTTGCGCCCGCTACCATTGATGACAAATCCATAGTTACAAGGCGCTTATTTTTCAAAAGCTCAGGCACATCGCCCTCCGAAATCTTCTGCGCCAATCCCTCTACAACCGCAGTTTTACCTACTCCTGGCTCACCTATTAAACAAGGATTATTTTTTGTTCTTCGGGACAGAATTTGTATAACCCTTGCAATTTCGTCCTCCCTGCCGATTACAGGGTCAAATTTATGCTCCTGCGCCTGATGTGTCAAATCTCTTCCGAACTGGTCTAATGTCGGAGTTTTTCCGCCTGACGCACCCTGCCTTGCAGATGGTTTTGACTCGGCGTAGCCCTGTTCGGTTGAGGATATTATATCGTTATAGATATTATTGAAGTCAACATTGCAGGACGCCAAAACATTTGCACCTACTCCGTCGCCGTCTTTTATAATGCCTATCAAAATATGTTCTGTTCCGATATAATTATGTCCCATATTCCTTGCTTCCATTGCCGCAATTTCAAGTATCCGCTTGCTTCTGGGCGTTAAGGCAAGCTCAGAATTTTTGCTTATGGGCATATTTCTTCCCATAACCTCTTCTATGCGCTTTATCAAAACTTCCTTTTTTGCGCCTGCATTCTCCAAAATTTTTGCGCCGACTCCCGTACCCTCGGTAAGTATTCCAATCAAAAGATGCTCGCTTCCGATATATCCGTGACCAAGTTCACACGCCGCGTCGTGCGCATTCTGTATAGCAATTCTTGCCTTTTCTGTAAAATTTGAAAACATAGCTTTCACCTATCCTTTCCTTTGTCGGATTAAACGTTTTCCCTCAAAAATTCTGCACGTTTTTTATCCCTTTCTTCAGGTGTTAAACTCTTTCCCTGCATAATAAGTGCAGGCTCGCTCTCTATCATAAGCTCAATTTTAGGTTTTTTTCCTTTAATATCTATTATACCCATATTTTCCCCTAAAATTACATCGGAAAGCAGGGCTTTTGACTCTTTTGATGAAATATTCCTTGCAAATTTCAGCGTTCCGTATGCACGCCACAATTTGTCCGCAACAGAATCATTGTTTTTTATCGCTGTCCTTGACTCTTTTTCGTGCTTTTCTATCTGTGACGAGATATTTTCAAGTTTTTCAATGATTTCCTCTTCCGAAACACCAAGGGTTATCTGATTGGAAATCTGGTAAAGATTTCCGTACGCTTTAGAGCCTTCGCCGTAAAGTCCGCGTACAGTAAGTCCTAGCGCTGATGCAGATGAAATTATCTTATTTATATTGCCTGTTAAGGTAAGTGCAGGCAGATGCATCATAACCGATGCCCGTATACCGGTTCCGGTATTTGTGGGACAGGCTGTTAAATATCCGAACTTTTCAGAAAACGCATAGGTAAGATTTTCTTCAAGTACATCATCTATCTTATTTGCAAGCGCCCACGCCTCTTTCAGCTTTGCACCCCCCAGAATAACCTGAAGTCTTATATGGTCCTCCTCCATCAGCATTATGCTCATATTTTCGTCAGTGCTTAAAAATACTGCGCCAATCCCGCTTTTTTCCATTTCTGAGCTTATAAGATGCCTCTCGGCAAGTTCTTCGCGCTGATAAGGTTTTAGCTCGTTCATTTTAATGAATTTCAGTTCTTTTGAAAGGGTG
>JAFZNF010000106.1 GCA_017553025.1 Clostridia bacterium
AAAATTTGCGCAAAATAGACAGGAATTTCAGCCGAAAATTCCATATATTCGCCGCTTTTCGGGTGATTAAAGCCTATTGTTTTTGCAAAAAGCAATTGTCCGTTAGTCTTTATCCTTTCCCTTTTTGCACCATAGACAGGGTCTCCCACAATGCTATGCCCTATCGACGCCATATGGACTCTTATCTGATGTGTTCTTCCCGTTTCCAAAATGCACTCTAAAAGCGCACTGTCGCGGAAATTTTCCAAGACATTATAGTGAGTTACGGCATTTCTTCCGCCCTTTAAAACTGCCATCTTTTTTCTGTCTTTTGGGTGCCTTGCTATGGGTTTATCAATCGTTCCGCCCTCATAAATATTTCCGTGAACAATTGCGAGATACCGCCTTTTCGCCTTTTTCTCTTTAAGCTGGCGCGAAAGCGACAGGTGTGCCTCATTTGTTTTTGCCACCACTAAAAGTCCTGAAGTGTCCTTGTCTATTCTATGCACAATCCCGGGGCGTATTACTCCGTTTATGGCGGAAAGATTTCCGCCGAAGTGATAAAGCAGAGCATTCACAAGTGTTCCGCTAACCAGCGCACCTGCAGGGTGTACTACCATTCCCTGAGGCTTATTTACTACTGCAAGATATTCGTCCTCATAAACTATATCAAGCGGTATATTCTCTGGCATTATATCCAGATTTATCGGGTCCGGCATATCAATTTCTATTATTTCGCCGTCTTGCGGTCTGTAGTTTTTACTGACCGCTTTGCCCGATACAAAAACCTTGTCCTCATCTAACAGTTTAGCTGCAAAGCTCCTTGAAATTTCTTCAGTCTCATCGCTTATATATTTATCTATCCGCAGGTTTTCAGGATTTTGCACCTCAATTAACAGCTTCTCCATTTTTATTACCAGCCTTATCAAAAAATAAGAGATATATCATCAAAAGCGCCGTACCCGCAGTAATGGAAATGTCAGCGACATTAAAAACGGGAAATTTTATGAACGCAGTTTCAATAAAATCAACGACAAATCCCCTGAATATTCTGTCTATGGCGTTACCCAAAGCACCTGCAAATAAAAGTATCAGGGAGAGCTTAAAAAGTGTATGCTGCGGTTTTTGGGATATCCAAAAAATCAAAACACCTATACAGAAGAGTATTGAAATCACTCCCAAAACCGCCGTTTTTCCTGAAAACATACTAAAAGCCGCACCCGTATTTTGAACATATATGAAGTTCAAAATATGAGGTATTACGGCTATGCTGTCCGCTTTAGACAGATTTTTGCAAACAAGAAATTTTACAAGCTGGTCTGCCAAAACAATAATAATCGCGGCAAACAGCCATTTTCTATCCTTAAAACGCATTATATGCATTGTCCTTTCTGTTTTGTACTATCCCTGATATTTTACCACAAATAACCGAAAAAGAAAAGGCTTTTACGCCTTTTCTTTTTAAAATTTTTGCATTATTTTGTAAGTTTTTTTACACAGTCTGCACAAATACCGTCAAATCCCGGAATTGTGCCTACCGTTTCCGACCTTACCCAGCATCTGCCGCATTTTTCATATTTGCTCGGCACAACTAAAACCTTTACAGTGTCGCCTGAAAACGCATTTTTTGCATCTTCTTCATTTAACACAAAAGCCTTTGATGTTATAAAGATTTCTGCCAAATCAGCTTCATTTTCCTTAAGAAAATCATACATTTCACCGTCCGCATAAACCGTAACCTCTGCATCAAGGGATTTGCCTATGATTTTTTCGTTTCTTGCAGGCTCCAGAGCACGGTTCACATCATTTCTTACGGCAATTAGCTTATCCCATTTTGAGGAAAGTTCCGCACTTTCATACTTTTTATCCGCCTTCGGCATACGGCTGAGCATAACGCTTTCTATTTTGTCCTCCTCAAGATGAGGCATAAACGTCCATATTTCCTCCGCCGTAAATGCAAGAACAGGCGCCAGAAGTTTTACCAAAGAATCAAGTATTATAAACATCGCACTTTGTGCAGAGCGGCGCTCCTTTGAGTCTGCCTTTTCGGTATAAAGCCTCGACTTTAGAATATCCAGATAGAAATTACTCATATCAACTATACAGAAATTCAAAATTCCCGAATATAAGGTATGGAATTCATATTCC
>JAFZNF010000107.1 GCA_017553025.1 Clostridia bacterium
CTACCACCACAGAAACGATAGTTGCAGGAAGTTCAAATTTGGGTTCTGTTCATTACATATCGCCGGAACAGGGACGCGGAGGCTATACAGATGAGAGAAGCGATATATATTCTCTTGGTGTTGTGCTTTATGAAATGCTGACAGGGACACTTCCGTTTGACGGAGGAAATGCCGTCTCAATCGCGATTATGAAACTTGAAAAAGAGCCGATAGACTGCAGAATAGTAAATCCAGACATACCTGACAGCGTCGGAAGAATAACAATGAAAGCAATTTCCAAAGAGCAACATTCAAGGTACCAGAGTGCCTCAGAGATGGTTGCAGATTTAGAGAGTGTAACGGAAAATATCAAAAAAGATGCAGGATATAAAGGTAATTCCGAAAAATTCGATACAAGACGGATTGAAGGAGGAGAGACTCGTATGGCTAAGGATAGAAAAAGACGGCGCAAAAATGCGAAAAACAGTGCAATTATGTTTATTTTTGCAATTGTTGCGGTATTTTTAATAGGCTTTGGGACATATTCCTTTATGAACGGAGGACGGCAGGAATATCAGGTGCCTGACCTCACCGATATGACTGTTGAAGAGGCGGAAAAGGCACTTTTAGAGGCAAATTTAAGGCTTGATGAAAATGTTGAGTTCGAGACCTCGGAGGAGGTAGAAGACGGACATATAATAAAACAAAACCCGGGCGCAAACCAATATGTTAAAAAGAACAGAAAAATCAAGATTACGGTAAGCTCCGGCTTAGAAGAGGGAGATATAGCAATACCGCAGGTTGAAGGTCTTTTGGACATAGAGGCGGAGGACAGACTTTTAGACGCACATCTTAATATCAAAGTTGAGGAAAAAGAGGATGAAACAGTAGCCAAAGGTTATGTTATAAGCCAGTCGCCTAAAGCAAACACTAAGGTTAGCAAGGGATATACCGTCACTATTTATGTTTCAAAAGGAAAGGCGGAAGATGAGCAGATTGTTGTGCCTAAACTAACGGGAGGTACAAAGGCTCAGGCGGAGGCGAGTTTGGAACAGAAAAGCTTGACACTCGGCACTGTTACAGAGGAAGAAAGCTCTGCCGAGAAAGGCACTGTTATTGCCCAGAATCCGTCTGCAAATACGGGAGTTATGAAGGGGAGCAGTGTAAATATAACGGTCAGCAAGGGTCAGGAAACGCCTGTTATGAAGAGGAAGACTCTTACAATTACCATACCGGACAGCTCGCCTGATACAGTTCGTATAAAGGTGATTGCAAACGGCAAGACAATACACGATAAAGACCACGCAAAATCGGAAGGTACTGTAGATATAGAGGTACAGGCATCGAAAGACGCGAGTGTTCAGGCGTATATAGACGGAAAACTCGTTGTTGATAAAACAATATCTTTCTAAAGCTGTATGAGAGGTAAAATTATAAAAGGAATAGGGGGTTTTTACTATGTAAAAACCCCGGACGGCAAGGTTTTTGAATGTAAGGCTCGGGGAATTTTCCGAAAGGAAAATTTAAAACCGTATATCGGTGACGAAGTTGAGATTTCGACAGAGAATAATACGGGAAATATTGAAAAAATTCTGGAAAGACGTACAATGCTTTTGCGTCCTGCCGTTGCCAATATTGACACGGTAGTTATCGTAATTGCTGCAAAGGATCCTGAGCCGGACACGGTTTTTTGCGATAAACTTATTCTAAGCGCCGAAGTTGCGGGAATTGAGCCTGTAGTATGCATAAATAAGTCCGATTTAAAGATGGACACGCATCTTTTAGAAACTTATGAAAAAGCAGGGTATAAAACGCTTTTAGTAAGCGCAAAAAATGAAGATGATGCAAAAAAACTGCTCCCGATAATCAAGGGAAAAACGTCTGCATTTGCGGGATTTTCGGGTGTAGGGAAATCAACGCTTTTGGGAATACTGACAGGTGAAAAACAGGAAACGGGCGAGGTTTCGCAAAAAATTAAAAGAGGCAGACATACAACAAGACGGGTTGAACTTCTGGAGCTCTTGTGCGGGGGCTATGTTCTTGATACGCCCGGATTCAGCTCATTTGAAATCGGCGGTATAAAAGCGGACGAGCTTAAGAATTATTTTCCGGAAATGATTGCGCTTAACGATATGTGCCGATTTAAGGGCTGTTCGCATATAAATGAGCCCGACTGTGCGGTTAAAGATGCTGTAGAGCGGGGCATAATTCCAAAAAGCAGATATGAAAGCTATAAAACATTTTATGAAACACTGAAAAAAGTAAAGGAATGGGAAAACAAATGATATTATCACCATCAATGCTGTCCGCAGATTTTGCGGTATTAAAAGAAGAGATAGAAAAGGCGGAAAAAGCAGGTGCAAGCTGGCTCCATATAGATGTTATGGACGGGATATTTGTGCCGAATATTAGCTTTGGCGCTTGTGTTTATAAATGCCTGAGAAAACACTCAAAGCTCTTTTTCGATGTGCATTTGATGATAACAAAGCCTGAGCGGTATATTGAAGATTTTGCAAAAGCTGGTGCAGATATGATAACCTTTCATATAGAGGCTACAGAAAAGGCGGACGAATGTATAGATTTAATCCATTCCCTCGGCAAAAAGGCGGGAATTGCGATAAATCCTGAAACTCCTGTAGACGCTGTTTTAGATTATATAAAAAAGGCGGATATGATTTTGGTTATGGGCGTTCACCCGGGTCACGGCGGTCAGCAGTATATCGAAGAGGTGAATGATAAGATAAAAGATTTAAGGAAGATATGTGGTGAAGATTATTTGATAGAGGTTGACGGCGGGATAAAGCTGTCTAATGTAAAATTGGTGCTTGACTGCGGTGCAAATGTTATTGTAGCAGGCTCTGCAATTTTTGGCGGGGACATAACGGCATCAGTCAAAGAATTTTTAAAATCGGCAGAGTAGTCGGAGGTATCTATGATTTATCTTGATAATGCCTCTACCACAAAACCTAAAGATTTTGTAAAGTCTGCAGTACTTTCGGCATTTGACAATTTCGGAAATCCGTCCAGCCTGCACAGGCTCGGTATGGACGCAGAAAAGGTGATAAAAGAGGCGCGGACAACGGTAGCTAAAGAGCTTTCTGCGGACGAAAAGAACATATATTTTACATCAGGCGGAACTGAAGCAAACAATACCGCGATTTTGGGATATGCGCTTGCAAACAGGAAGCGCGGAAAACACCTTATTACGACAAAAATCGAGCATCCGTCCGTTTTAGAGCCTTTTAAATATCTTGAAAATCTTGGTTTTACTGTAACATATCTCGGAGTATCGAAAGAGGGCGCAATATCGCTTGATGAATTTGAAGATGCGCTAAGAGATGATACGATTTTGGTCAGCGTTATGGCGGTCAATAATGAAACGGGAGTAATCCAGCCTTTTGACAAATTAAAAGAGATTATGAAACGCAAATCGCAGGCAGCAGTACTTCACAGCGATTGCGTACAGGCGTTTTGTAAAATACCGCTTAATCCGAAAAAATACGGAATAGATATGCTTTCGGCAAGTGCGCACAAAATTCACGCTCTAAAGGGAACAGGCGCACTTTATGTTGCAGACGGTATTCATATAAATCCGATTATAATAGGCGGAGGACAGGAGAGAGGACTTCGTTCAGGAACAGAGAACACGGCAGGAATTTCGGGATTTTCAGAGACAGTCAAATGTTTTAATAAAATTGGTCAGGAAAAGCGCACAATTGTAATGGAAAAA
>JAFZNF010000108.1 GCA_017553025.1 Clostridia bacterium
ATAAAAAATGTACTTGTTATTTTAGATATGAAAGTGCCTCGGAGAGATTTTTTACACCTATAACATTGAAATTTTCAGGGATTTTAAGACCTTTTACGGATTGTTTCGGAATGATTGCGCTGTCAAAACCGAGTTTTGCCGCCTCAAATATACGTTTTTCAAGGCGCGACACATTCCTGAGTTCTCCGCCGAGTCCCACTTCGCCTATAAAAATCATATTTTCAGGAATTTTTCGGTCATATTTTGCCGCCCAGATTGCCGCGCAAAGTCCCAGGTCGCTCGCAGTTTCGTAAATTCTCAGTCCTCCTGCAACATTTACATAAACATCAGTATTGGAAAGAGATACTTTTGCGCGTTTTTCCAAAACGGCAATCATCAGGATCACACGGTTTAAATCAATTCCTGCGGACATACGGCGGGGATTTCCAAATCCGCAAGGTGCAACAAGTGCCTGAATTTCAGCTAAAACGCCTCGGCTTCCCTCCATTGTGCATATGACGGAAGAACCTGAATTTTCGGTATCGCGCCCCTCTAAGAGGAAGGCGGAGGGGTTTTCGACTTCTAAAAGTCCCTCATTTGCCATTTCAAAAACACCGATTTCATTTGTTGAGCCAAATCTGTTCTTTACGGCACGCAAAATCCTGAAAGTCATTTGCTTGTCGCCCTCAAAATATAAAACACAGTCAACCATATGCTCTAAAACACGCGGACCTGCCAAAGAACCGTCCTTTGTGACGTGACCGACTATAAACATAGATATATCGTCCTGTTTTGCAATACGCATAAATGCATTTGTTGCCTCACGCACCTGAGGGACACTGCCCGCTGCCGATACAATTTCGGGACAGCACATAGTCTGTATGGAATCAATTATAACAATATCTGGATTTACCTGAGTTATTGTTTCAAGGATAGCTGTAACTTCCGTTTCCGAAATGAGATAGACATTTTCACAGGAAAGATTAAGACGCTCGGCGCGGAGCTTTATCTGCTTTTCCGATTCCTCGCCTGAAACGTAAAGTATTTTTTTGTCCTCGGGGAGGGTACCGCAGATTTGCAAAAGCAAAGTAGATTTGCCGATGCCCGGGTCACCGCCGACCAAAACAAGAGAGCCTTTTACAAGTCCTCCGCCCAAAACTCGGTCAAGCTCGCCAACGCCTGTTTTGTATCGCACTTCAATATCTGTTTTTACTTCATTAAGCCTTGATACAGGTCTTTTGGAATTCGTTATAACAGAGGAGGTTTTGGATTTTTTTTCGTCGGAAACGATAGTTTCGTCAAATGTGTTCCAATTTCCGCAGGAGGGACATTTTCCCATCCACTTTGCGGATTGATATGCACATTCTCTGCAAATATATACCGATTTCGTTTTCATAACTTCTTCCTTTTTGAACTTTTTTGAAATTATATCACATTTTTATTGTCATTTCAACTGAATATCTTCAAATTAAAAGCAGTTTATTTGCAAAAAAATAACAAAAAGATAAAAAAATTAAGAAAGTTAGTAAAATATTATGGACTTTTCAGCAAATTGTGATATAATAGCATAGTTGGGATTATTATCCGATAATTATAAAATAATAGGAGGAGTAACAAATGAGTAAAAAGTATGTTTACTTATTCTCAGAGGGTAACGCCAATATGAGAGAAATCTTAGGCGGAAAAGGCGCTAACCTTGCAGAGATGACAAATCTCGGTCTTCCCGTTCCGCAGGGCTTTACAATCTCTACAGAGGCTTGTACAAGATATTATGAGGACGGAAGAAAAATAAGCGCCGAAATTCAGGCAGAGATTATGGAGTACATCGAAAAGATGGAAAAAATCTGCGGTAAGAAATTTGGTGATGTTGAAAATCCGCTTTTGGTATCGGTACGTTCAGGTGCAAGAGCTTCAATGCCTG
>JAFZNF010000109.1 GCA_017553025.1 Clostridia bacterium
AAATACTATAACGGGTTTGTGTTTAAAGGCTTTATAAACGGCATACCGACAAGCGTTTTATCGGGAGGTCAGTATGACAGCCTTATGAAAAAAATGCATAAAGACAAGCAGGCTATCGGCTTTGCTGTGTATCTTGATGCACTTGAATTCTTATATAAAAACGCTGACAGCTTTGATGCGGATACAATTATTCTGTATGATGAAAAAGCCGATATAGATGCCGTAAATGATGCTGTTAAGCTTTTTTCAAAAGACGGGGGCACGGTAGCGGTGCAAAGGTATCTTCCAAAAAAGGCAAGATACAGAAAGGTAGTAAAAGTAGCAGAAGGCGGTGTCAATATTCTTGAAAACAATGCTTAATATAGCGCTTCCGAAAGGCAGGCTCGGGGAAAATGTATATTCTATGTTTGAAAAAGCGGGGTTTGAATGCTACGGAGTTACTGAAAAGAGCCGTAAACTGATATTTGAAAATCCCGAAAAAGGAATACGGTATTTCTGGGTAAAGCCGTCGGACGTTGCCATTTATGTCGAAAGAGGCGCAGCCGATATCGGAGTTGCGGGAAAGGATATACTGCTTGAATATGAGCCTGATGTGTATGAACTTTTTGATTTAAATACAGGCAACTGCAATATGGCGGTTGCGTCGGTTTCGGATTTTCGCGATAACCCGCGAAAAACACTGCGTGTTGCAACAAAATTCAGCAATATTGCAAAACGCTACTATTCCTCAATCGGCAGGGATATAGATATTATTCATCTTAACGGCTCAATTGAACTTGCGCCCCTGTTAAATCTGGCAGATGTGATAGTAGATATAGTGGAAACGGGAAATACACTAAAAGCAAACAACCTTAAGGTTATAAATAACATCTTCCCCATAAGCGCAAGGCTTATTGCAAACAAATCGAGCTATAAGTTTAATGACTCTGTTATAAACAAGCTCGTTTCTGAGCTTGCAAAGCTCACTGAGAGATAACCATTTGAAAAGGAAACTATTATGATTAAAATACTTGAACTCGGAAAAATTGATAAAAATGATATTTTTGCACGCGTAATACCCGAATTTGATGTAGAAAGCATCGTATCGGATATTATCCGTGATGTAAAAATAAACGGCGACAGCGCAGTTTTAGGTTACTGCGAAAAATTTGATAAAGTTAAATTATCTAACTTAGAGGTAACTTCGCAGGAATTTGACGAGGCTATGTCGCAAGTTGAGCCTGAATTTATCGAAATACTGAAAAAGGCAGCCTTTAATATTGAAAAATTTCACAGAAAACAGGTAAGAAACGGTTTTATTATAAATGACGAAGACGGCGTTGTAATGGGACAAAAAGTTATCCCGATAGATGCCGTTGGACTATATGTCCCCGGCGGTACAGCCGCTTATCCGTCCAGCGTTTTAATGAACTCCGTTCCTGCAAAAATCGCAGGCTGCAAAAATATAGTTATTACCACTCCCCCTGATAAAAACGGTAAGGTAAATCCCGCTATTTTAGCATCTGCAAAGATTGCAGGTGTAAACAGGGTATTTAAAGTCGGCGGAGCACAGGCAATAGCGGCGCTGGCTTTCGGCACAGAGTCAATTCCGAAAGTTGACAAAATTGTAGGGCCGGGAAATGCATTTGTGGCAGAGGCTAAAAAGCAGGTTTTTGGAAGAGTCGCTATTGATATGATTGCAGGACCGAGCGAAATCCTGATTTTAGCAGACGCTTCTTCAAATCCCCGTCACTTAGCAGCAGATATGCTGTCGCAGGCGGAACACGATAAGCTCGCAAGCGCCGTTTTGGTGACAGACAGTCTTGCTCTTGCAAAAGCTGTATCAGAGGAAATAGAAAAGCAGTTAAGGGACTTAGAGCGCTGTGAAATTGCAAGAGCTTCCATTGAAAATAACGGCAAAATTATAGTATGCGGAAATATCGCTACTGCAATAGACATAGCAAACGAAATCGCGCCTGAACATTTGGAGCTTTGCCTTGATAATCCCTTTGATTATCTTGATAAAATACTAAATGCAGGCTCCGTGTTTATGGGTAAAAACTGTCCTGAGGCTTTAGGCGATTACTTATCAGGTGCAAATCATACCCTGCCTACAAGCGGTACTGCTAAGTTTTCAAGTCCGCTTTCTGTAGATGATTTTGTTAAAAAGACACAGTACACATATTACACAAAGGACGCACTTAAAAAGGTCGCAAAAGATGTAGAGTTTTTTGCCAAAAAGGAAGGACTTACCGCCCACGCAAAAAGTGCGGTTATACGAATTGAGGATTGATGACATATGAGCAGATTTTTCAGCCAAAAATATGACGGGTTAACTCCTTACACCGCAGGCGAACAGCCAAAGGAATTTAAATATATCAAGCTAAATACAAACGAATCCCCCTTTCCACTTTCGGAAAATGCGAAAGAGTTTGCAAAAGAGGCGCTTAATAAAACCAATCTTTATCCCGACCCTGACTGCAGGGATTTACACAAAGCAATTGCGGATATAGCAGGCGTATCACCTGATGAGGTTTTGGCAACCAACGGTTCTGATGAAATACTCAATTTTGCGTTTATGGCATTTTGTGACAAGGAGCATACGGCTGTATTCCCAAATATAACATACGGGTTTTACAAGGTTTTTGCCGAAATAAACGGTATACCATATAGGGAAATTCCGCTTACGGAAAGTTTTGAAATAAATATAGGCGACTATATTGGAATAAACAAAAATATTTTTATTGCAAATCCTAATGCACCGACGGGAATTGCCCTTAGCGTATCCCAAATTGAGGAGATTGTAAAATCAAATCCCGACAATGTTGTGGTTATTGATGAGGCGTATGTCGATTTTGGCGGCGAAAGCTGTGTCCCGCTTATAAAAAAGTATGACAATTTACTTGTGACGCAGACCTTTTCAAAATCGCGCTCTATGGCAGGTGCAAGGCTTGGTTTCGGTGTCGCATCAAAAGAACTTATATCGGACCTTTACAAAATCAAATATTCGACAAATCCGTATAACGTGAACAGCATTACAAGTGCCTTGGGCATTGGCGCATTAAAAGATGATGCAAATATAAAAAGAAACTGCAAAGAAATCATAAAAAACCGCGAATTTACAAAATCAGAACTTGAAAAGCTTGGATTTTACGTAACAAATTCTTGGGCAAATTTTCTTTTTGCAAAGCATAATAAAATCAGCGGATTTAATCTTTACAGCGAGCTGAAAAAACGCGGTATTTTAGTTCGCCACTTCCCCAAAAAGGAAATTTGCGATTTTAACAGGATTACAATCGGAAGTGTTGGCGAAATGCGTATACTTATTGATACTATAAAGGAAATTTTGGAGGTATGAAAAAATGAGAAGTGCTAAAATTACAAGAAAAACTGCCGAAACAGACATTTCATTAGAACTCAATCTTGATGGAACGGGAAAAAGCAGTATTGATACGGGTTGCGGTTTTTTAAACCATATGCTGACTCTCTTTGCAAAGCACGGAAGATTTGATATTGTGCTTACCTGCAAGGGCGATACAGATGTTGACGACCACCATACAGTCGAGGATATCGGTATAGCTTTAGGCTGTGCTTTTTACGAGGCGCTTGCCGACAAAAAGGGCATTGTCCGTTACGGAAACACCATACTTCCTATGGACGAGGCGCTTATTCTGACAGCTGTTGATTTGTCTGGAAGAAGTTACCTTACCTACAGTCTTGAAATACCAACACAAAAGGTCGGCACATTTGATACTGAGCTTGCAAAAGAGTTCTGGCTCGGCTTTGTCAGAAATGCCAAATGCACCCTGCACATAAACCAGCTTGCAGGTACGAACTCGCACCACATCATTGAGGGCGCATTTAAATCTACAGCAAGAAGTTTAAAGCAGGCAGTTTCGATAGATATAGGCTTTTCCGATGAAATTCCGTCAACAAAGGGAGTGCTTTAAAAAGTGATTGCCATAATTGACTACGGAGTAGGAAATCTCTTTTCGTTAAAAAGCTCCCTTGAATATATTGGGGCAGAAACAATTGTTACAAGCGATAAAGATATAATTCACAGTGCAAAAAAAATTATACTGCCCGGAGTAGGAGCATTCGGCGACGCCTCAAAAAAGCTGGAAAATACAGGACTTAAGGACATAATCTTAGCTGAGGCACAGGCAGGAAAGCCGCTTTTAGGAATATGCCTTGGTATGCAGCTGCTTTTTGACAAAAGCTGTGAGTACGGTGAGCATTTGGGGCTCGGACTTATCAAAGGCGAGGTTGTGCCAATAAAAAACGTTATTCCGAAAGACTTCAAAATACCGCATATTTGCTGGAATTCACTGCATTTTAAAGGCGAAAAATCACGTATTTTCAAGTATATTAAAGAGGGTGATTTCGTATATTTCGTACATTCCTACTATGGTACAAATTGTGATGAGTATGTAACTTCAGTTACAGATTACGGCGCAGAAATTACCGCATCTGTCGAATGTGGCAACGTTTTCGGCTGTCAGTTTCACCCCGAAAAAAGCGGTGATGTCGGTCTTAAAATTCTTAAGGCATTTTGCGAATTGGAGGAAACAGTATGAATATTTTTCCCGCAATAGATTTATACGGCGGCAAGGCGGTGCGCCTATTTAAAGGCGACTACGAAAATATGACCGTTTTTAGCGATAATCCCGAGGAAGTCGCACTTGACTTTGCAAAAAAAGGTGCAAAATTTATTCATATAGTTGATTTAGAGGGCGCAAAAACAGGTGAAACACATAACCTGGACACCATAAAAGCCATAATAGATACCGCAAATCTTTTTTGCGAAGTAGGCGGAGGAATAAGGTCTATGGAAACTATTGAAAAATACCTTTCTATAGGCGCTGACCGTGTCATTTTGGGAACTGCCGCTGTAACAGACGAGGATTTTTTGAAAAATGCAGTAGCAAAATACGGTGATAAAATAGCCGTAGGCGTTGATATCAAAGACGGATATGTCGCAATAAAGGGCTGGACTGAAAAATCCGAATTTGAAATTTTTGATTTTTGCGGAAAACTCCAAAAAATCGGCGTTAAAACCGTTATTTGCACCGATATTTCAAAAGACGGCGCTATGCGGGGCACAAATTTTGAGCTGTACTCAAAATTATCAAAAGAAATCGATATGGATATAATTGCCTCGGGCGGTGTTTCTTCAATTAAAGATATTGAAATGCTTGCAAAACTCGGTATATACGGCGCTATCATAGGAAAAGCATACTATATCGGCGCTATTGATTTGGCGAATGCAATAGAGGTGGCAAAATGAACACAAAACGTATTATTCCCTGCCTTGATGTAAAAAACGGAAGAGTTGTAAAGGGCGTAAATTTTCTCGGTCTTTCTGATGTTTCCTCTCCCGTCGAGCTTGGTAAATTTTACAGCGACAATGGCGCAGATGAACTTGTCTTTTATGATATTACAGCATCACACGAAGGACGGGCGCTTTTTATTGACATACTAAAAGAGGTCGCAAAAACCATTTTTATTCCGCTCACGGTAGGCGGCGGGATAAACTCGGTAGATGATTTTGACAGAGTATTAAAATGCGGTGCCGACAAAGTCAGCGTAAACTCAGGCGCTATAAAAAATCCAAATCTTATTTATGATGCCGCAAAACTGTACGGCAGTCAATGCGTGGTTATCTCAGCAGATGTAAAGCGCGTTGACGGAGAGTTCTGCGTATTTGCAAAGGGCGGAAGAGAAAATACGGGGTTCGAGGCTATAGAATGGATAAAAAAATGCGTGAGCCTCGGGGCAGGCGAGGTTGTTTTAAATTCCATTGATACAGACGGCGTCAAAAACGGGTTTGACCTTGAAATGTTAGACGCAGTATGTAACGCCGTAAATGTGCCTGTGATTGCATCAGGCGGTGCAGGAAGTACAGAAGATTTTGTGACACTCTTTAAAACTCTGCCAAAGGTTGATGCAGGACTCGCCGCATCTGTTTTCCATTTTGGCGAAATCAGTATAAAAGATTTAAAATACAAATTAAGCAAAAACAACATACCTGTAAGGCTTTAAAAGGAGAAAAAAATGATTGATATTGAGAAACTGAAATTTGACGAAAAAGGGCTTATCCCCGCCATTGTTGTTGACGCGCGGACAAAAAAGGTGCTTACTCTTGCATATATGAACAAGGAAAGCCTTAAAATTTCAATGGAAAAGGGACTGACCTGTTTCTTTAGCCGTTCACGCAACACACTTTGGCAAAAGGGCGAAACAAGCGGAAATTATCAGCACATTGTTTCAATTACAGCAGATTGTGACTATGACGCTCTCACTGTAACGGTAGAAAAGGACGGACCTGCGTGTCATTTAGGCAGCGACTCCTGCTTTACAAACCCTGTATGGGAAAGCGATAACCTTTCTGAATTTTCGCTTGAAAGTCTTATTGAACTTATAAAAGGAAGAAAAACCGAGAAAAAGGAAGGCTCATACACCACATACCTATTTGAAAAGGGACTTGACAAAATACTTAAAAAGGTTGGCGAGGAAAGTACGGAGGTAATTGTAGCCGCAAAAAACAGCGACAAAAGAGAAACTGTCTATGAAATTGCGGATTTGACATATCATATAATGGTGCTTATGATAGAAATGGGTATATCATTAGAGGATATCTGGGCAGAGCTTGCCTCGCGCCACGTCATTGATAAAAAAGTTAAACAGGAGAAAATGGTATAATGGATTTATATGACCTTCATATCCATACAAACTACTGCGACGGAAAAGACACACCCGAGGAGCTTGTTTTAGAGGCTATTAGAAAAAATATGCAAAAAATAGGCTTTTCTGCACATTCTTACACCTATTTTGACGAAAGCTACTGTATTAAAAAGAACAAAATACAGGATTATAAGAACGAAATTTCACATCTTAAGGAAAAATATAAAGATAAAATAGAGATTTTATGCGGAATTGAACAGGATTTTTATTCCGCGGAGTCTACAGACGGCTATGACTACGTAATCGGCTCAGTTCACTATCTAAAAACAGGTGATGAATTTATTTCTATTGATTTAAGCTCCGATTATCTTTTAAGGGCGGTCAATAAATACTATAATGGTGATTTTTATAAAATTGCAGAGGACTATTTTTCTACTGTTGCTAAAATTAAGAATGCCAATATCATCGGACATTTTGACCTTATAACCAAATTCAATGAGGGTTTTTGCCTCTTTGACGAGTCAGATGAAAGATATATTAGAGCATACAGAAATGCACTTGATATTCTGTTAAAGCAAGATGTAGTTTTTGAAATCAACACAGGCGCAATATCAAGAGGATTTAGGACAGAACCTTATCCAAGCAAAAATATACTGGATTATATAAGAAAGAACGGAGGCAGAACAATTTTATCAAGCGATTGCCACAAAAAAAAGACACTGATGTATGATTTTGATAAATACACAAGCTGGCTTTTCTGATACTATTGAATAAAAAAGCTGAGCACTCTTGAAACTACAGTTTCGGGAATGCTCAGCTTTTTTTATTAGATAATATCTTATTTTTCAAGCGCCTCTTTTACGAAAAAGCTTCCGCCAATTGCTGCAATCTTATCAAATGCCAAAAACTCGTCTATATTACTCCTGTCAACTCCGCCTGTCGGAATAAACTTAACCTGCGGGAATGGTGCTGAAAGTGCTTTTAATGCCTTTAATCCGCCATACACATTTGCAGGGAAAAACTTAACCGTTGTAATTCCAAGCTCTAACGCCTGCATAATTTCGGTTGGTGTTACACAGCCGGGATAATATGGTATATCCTTTTCCTTACAAAGCTCCGCCACCTTAACCGAAAGTCCCGGAGATACAATGAACTTTGCACCGACTTTTATTGCCTCTTCACACTGTTTTTCATTTATAACAGTCCCTGCACCGATTAACATATCGGGATAGTTTTTAACTGCAAGCTCTATTGCCTCTTTTGCGCAAGCGGTACGAAATGTAATTTCAGCGCAGTTTATTCCGTTTTTCTTTAATGCAGGAAGAATTTTATCAACCTCTGCAAGCTCCTTTATTACCACTACGGGTATATATTTGTCCATTTATATTACCTCTTTTATCGTTATTTTGGTTGTTTTCCTATATATGCTAAGATTCCGCCGTCAACGTAGAGAATATGTCCGTTTACAAAGTTTGACGCATCACTTGCCAAAAAGACAGCAGGTCCTTCCAAATCCTCGGGATTTCCCCAACGGGCAGCAGGAGTTTTTGCAATTATAAACTTATCAAACGGGTGTCTTTCGCCGTCAGGCTGTATCTCACGAAGAGGCGCCGTCTGCGGTGTTGCAATATATCCTGGACCTATGCCGTTACACTGAATATTATATTCGCCATATTCTGATGCGATATTTCTTGTCAGCATCTTAAGTCCGCCATTAGCCGCAGCATAAGCTGAAACTGTTTCTCTTCCAAGCTCGGACATCATTGAGCAGATATTTATAATCTTTCCGTGGCCTTTTTTTATCATTGACGGGATTACTGCCTTTGATACGATAAACGGAGCATTTAAGTCAACATCAATAACCTGTCTGAACTCTGCTGCTGTCATCTCGGTCATAGGAA
>JAFZNF010000110.1 GCA_017553025.1 Clostridia bacterium
ATTATTTATAATCTTGCGAAAAAAATGAAAAAGTAGCATAAATTTACATTTTTTTTCAAATACTCTTCACAAAAATATTTTTTTGTGATATAATAATTTTATAATGGTGGAAAATTTTGTTTTTCAGCATATTACATTACATAAAGTGGTTTTTAATAGGCAAAAAGGAGGTAAAAACCGTGACAAATAATAAAACTGTAAATGCCTGGATTGACGAAATGGCTGCTATGTGCAGACCCGATGAAATAGTATGGATTGACGGCAGTGAGGCACAGCTTGAGCTTTTAAGAGCCGAGGCGGTCAAGACAGGCGAAATGATTAAATTGAACGAGGAGAAGCTACCGGGCTGTTATTATCACAGAACTGCGCCAAATGACGTTGCGCGCGTTGAGGACCGAACCTTTATCTTCACGCCGACAAAGGAAGAGGCAGGTCCTATAAACAACTGGATGGCTCCTGACGAAATGTATAAAAAGCTCCGTGCTTTGTACAAAAACTCTATGAATGGCAGAACGATGTATGTTATACCCTATTCTATGGGACCTGTAGGCTCGCCGTTCTCAAAAATCGGTATAGAACTTACAGACAGTATATATGTCGTACTAAATATGGCGATTATGACAAGAATAGGCGATGCCGTAGTTAAACAGCTTGGGGATAGCGGCGATTTTGTAAAATGTCTGCACGCAAAAAAAGACGTAAATCCCGACGAGCGCTATATAGTACAATTCCCGCAGGATTCTGCAATCTGGTCAATCAACTCTGCATACGGCGGAAATGTTCTTTTGGGCAAGAAATGTTTTGCCCTTCGTATTGCTTCATACCTTGGTATGAAAGAAGGCTGGATGGCTGAGCATATGCTTATTTTAGGTCTTGAAAATCCTCAAGGCGAGGTGCATTATATATGTGCCGCTTTCCCGTCAGCCTGCGGTAAAACAAATCTTGCAATGCTTATTCCTCCCGAATATCTGCGCAAAAAAGGCTATAAGGTCTGGACGGTAGGCGATGATATTTCGTGGCTTAGAATAGGTCCTGACGGCAGGCTTTATGCGATAAATCCCGAGGCAGGTTTCTTTGGCGTTGCCCCCGGCACCTCCGAGAAAACAAACTTTAATGCCTTGCAGGCAACGAAAAAGAACACAATATTTACAAATGTCGCAATAAACGCCGACGATAACACAGTATGGTGGGAAGGACTTGACAAAAATCCGCCGCAGAATGCAATTGAGTGGACGGGTAAAAAGGTAAACGGTCCCGAATATATTGCAGAAGGCAACAAACTTGCTCACCCCAATTCAAGGTTTACCGCACCTGCTGTAAACTGTCCCTGCATTTCAAGTGAATTTGAAAATCCGCAGGGTGTACCGATTGACGCAATCGTATTTGGCGGCAGACGCGCCAAATGCGCACCGCTTGTGTATCAGGCAAGAAATTGGCAGCACGGCGTATTTGTAGGCGCTACAATGGCATCAGAAACTACCGCTGCCGCAGCTGGCGAGGTTGGTGTTGTAAGGCGTGACCCGATGGCTATGAAGCCGTTTGTCGGATATAATATGGCTGACTATTTCGGACATTGGCTTTCTATGGGCAGGAAAATGAATCCCGAAAAAGCACCTAAAATATTCCACGTAAACTGGTTCAGACAGGACGATGACGGTAACTTTATGTGGCCAGGGTTTGGCGATAATATGCGCGTGCTTTTATGGATTTTGGACAGATGCAAAGGTAAGGCGGATGCCGTAGACAGTCCTATCGGATTTATGCCAAAACCAGAAGACATAGACATAACTGGTTTAGACTTGGATATGAATACATTGAAAGAGCTTTTGACTGTTGATAAAGAAGTTTGGCTCAAAGATGTCGAAAATCAGAAAGAGTATTTTGCGCAATTCGGCGAAAGACTTCCAAAGGAAATTGCCGAGGAACTTGAAAAACTGGAAAATAATTTGAAATGATTTGAAAAAAGCTCCAAATTTGGAGCTTTTTGTTTTGAAAATTTTAGAATATTTTGTACTTGAAATTTAACACTCTATATGCTATTATTCTATAAAACAGATTTACGGAGGTATATATATGTCAAACAATGTTCGTCCCTCATCAATGGAAAGGATAACAACTCCCGAACTTGCAAATGCTTTTATTGAGGAGCAAATTGCCAAACTTCGTGCGCAGATAGGCGGCAAAAAGGTACTTCTTGCACTGTCAGGCGGAGTAGATTCATCAGTTGTCGCTGCACTCTTGATTAAGGCGGTTGGTAAACAGCTTGTATGCGTACACGTCAACCACGGTCTTTTAAGAAAAGGCGAACCCGAACAGGTAATTGAAGTTTTCAGAAATCAAATGGACGCAAATTTAGTTTATATTGATGCCACAGACAGGTTTTTGGACAAGCTCGCGGGGATTTCGGAGCCTGAACAAAAACGCAAAATAATAGGCGCTGAATTTATAAGAGTATTTGAAGAGGAAGCACGTAAACAAGAAGGTGTTGAATTTCTTGCGCAAGGCACGATTTATCCCGATATTTTAGAAAGCGGTCCGGTAAAAGCACATCATAACGTGGGCGGGTTGCCTGAGGATCTGAAATTTGAGTTAGTGGAGCCTTTAAAGTTCTTGTTTAAGGACGAAGTTCGTGTAGTAGGCGATGCTCTCGGTCTGCCGGCCAATATGGTTTACCGTCAACCGTTCCCGGGTCCCGGTCTTGGCGTTCGTTGTGTAGGCGCTATTACACGCGACAGATTGGAAGCTGTCAGAGAATCAGACGCAATACTTCGCGAGGAATTTGCAAAGAACGGTCTTGAAGGCAAAGTTTGGCAGTATTTTACCATTGTACCCGATTTTAAGTCAACGGGCGTTAAAGATGATAAACGCAGCTATGAATGGCCTGTAGTTATCCGTGCCGTAAATACACGCGACGCTATGACAGCCACTGTAGAAAATGTCCCGTTTGCACTTCTTCAGCACATTACAGACCGCATAACCCACGAGGTGGCAGGCGTAAACCGTGTACTTTTCGACCTTACTCCTAAGCCTACCGGCACTATAGAGTGGGAATGAAATGAAAAATCCCCGAAAGCCTTGAAAAATCAGGGTTTTCGGGGTTTCTTTTTGCCTTTTGAGTACATTTTGAGTGCAAATGTAATTTATTCTTGAAGTACGATTAGGAATGAATCTATAAGTAAAGACCAAATTCTTTTTCAGCTGCAGTATGGAAAATAAATTGTGAATCATCATTTAATAAGTTTTTCTCGATACTATAATCGTAATTTGCAATGCTGCATTCACGATATTTCCATCTATAATAGTTTTTCTTTTCCACTAATCCAATTATATTAAAGTTAAACATAAATTCAAGAAAATCAAAGCTATCGTCAAAAAGTTTGTTTAAAGATTCTTTGTCTGCAAAATTATCCCATATTATTAAGTATTGCTTATATGTAAACCTACATCGCTTAAATGCTTTTATAAAATTAAAAATTAATTTTATTTGGTCAGGACTATAGTAGAAAGATAACGCTGTTCTCAATGTATCGGCGTAGTATGTTGAATAAGCTTTTCGAAATAAATCAGACGTAATTATTTCAGAGTCCGGATTGTTTTTGTTAGCAGAGAGGCATTGCTCTTTGCATATTTTAAGAAGTTTTACAAAATCTCTGGGCTTGCACGTACTAAGCCTTAAAAAGTAATCAAAAGAATTTGAATGATATTTTCCCATATTAATCTTAAAATCAAAAAAATCATCCCA
>JAFZNF010000111.1 GCA_017553025.1 Clostridia bacterium
AGTCCGCCCTTTTCGCTGACATCATACACCTGCACTATGTGCGGGTGCGAAAGACCTGCTGCAGCGCGCGCTTCTGCGTTAAAACGCTTAACCACATCGCTGTCATATTTAAGAGAGTCTTTAAGCACTTTTATTGCGACATAGCGGTTTAAAACACGGCATTTCGCCTTATAAACAGTCGCCATTCCGCCCGAGCCTATCATTTCAAGTATTTCATATCGGTTTTCTAAGACCGTACCTACCAAATAATCGGAATTCATATTTGTTTCTCCTCTTCTTTTAAATCAAACGCCAAGCACGTTATATTATCATTTCCGCCCTTTTTATTTGCAAGCTCTACAAGTTTTACCATCGCCATCTGCAAATCGTCATTTTGGTTTATCACATTTAAAATCTGCTCATCGCTTACTAAATTTGAAAGACCGTCCGAGCATATGAAAACTATCTCTCCGTTATAGTCATTTATGTTCACATCTACTTTAATGGTCGGCTCTGTCCCTATTGCTCTTGTGATAATATTCTTCTGCGGATGCGTTTTTGCATCATCTGCAGTTATGCTTCCGCGTCTTAAAAGCTCCTGCACATATGAGTGATCTGTGGTGATTTGCTTTATTCTTTCGCTTGTTACCGTATAAACCCTGCTGTCCCCAACGTGTACGGTAATTAGTTTATTCTTATAGACAAATCCGAGCGATGCCGTTGTTCCCATACCCTCTGCTTCTTTATGATGCCTTGCATATTCATAAATTTCCGCATTCGCTTCAATAAATGCTCTGCGTATCATCTCACCGCAGTCTATGTAGTTCAAATCGGGATTAAACTTCTGTATGATTGTGTCCTTTACTATCATAGTCGTCATACGGCTTGCGACTTCTCCCGCATTATGACCGCCCATACCGTCCGCAACCATACCGCCGACAAGATTTTCGTTAAGATAGGAAAAATAGCTGTCTTCGTTGGTGGTACGCATACGTCCGATATCGGTGCATTCGCCTATTCTCATATTATCACCCCTTTATTTGTTCTTTTGTATACCTCTTTCTCAGCTGTCCGCAGGACGCGTTTATGTCACTGCCGAGTTCGCGCCTGACCGTTGCGTTAATTCCGTTTTTTACAAGTCTTTCGCAAAAAGCGTATATTCTTCTTTTATCACCGCTCACAAAATCCCTCTCTTCAATACTGTTTACAGGAATAAGATTTATATGGCAAAGCATTCCCGACACAAGATGCGATAGCTCATCTGCATCGTCAAGAGAGTCATTTACCCCCAAAATCAGCGAATACTCAAAACTGATACGCCTTGAGGTTGCCTTTATATAGTCCTTGCAAGCCTTAATCAGCTCATCAATTTTGTATTTATGATTTATCGGCATAAGTCTGTCCCTTTGCGCGTCATTGGGTGCGTGCAGGGACACCGAAAGAGTTATTGGCAAATTAAGTTTTGCAAGCTCATAAATTTTAGGGACAACTCCGCAGGTCGAAAGTGCTATGTGCCTATAGCCTATGTTAAGACCGCTTGGATTATTTACATTATGCAAAAATTTTACTGTGTTTTCAAAGTTATCAAGCGGTTCGCCTATGCCCATCATTACGATATTGCTTATTCTTTCCCCTAAATCTTTCTGGGCAAAAATCACCTGATTTAATATTTCCGCGCTTGTCAAATCCCGCACCTTTCCGCCTATGGTTGACGCGCAGAACCTACAGCCCATACGGCAACCCACCTGTGAGGAAATGCAGATTGAAATTCCGTGATTATAATACATAGCCACGCTTTCTATACAGTTTCCGTCTTCAAGTTCAAAAAGATACTTTGTGGTATTGTCTATCTTTGAAATAAGTTTTTTTCGTATTTTAAGTGTAGAAATATACGATTTTTCCGCTAATTTTTTTCTTAACTCCTTGGAAATGTCGGTCATTTCGGAAAAATCCGTAATGCCCTTTAAAAGCCACGAAAACACCTGCTTTGCGTGGAATTTTGCCTCGCCCAGACTTTCAATAAATCGACAAAGCTCGTCATATTCAAGGTCCTTTAAATCAATCATTTACCTGCACCTTTTTATCTTGGCTATGAAAAAGCCGTCAGTACCAGAAATATTTGGATAAAGCGTCACATATCCGCTGTTTTTATAAATTATCGGCGACGGAATTTCAATGCTTACAAGCTCAAAATTGCCGTTTTCTTTCAAAAATTTTTCTACAACACCTTCATTTTCCTCTTTATAAAGCGTGCAGGTGCTGTAAACAAGCTCACCGCCGATTTTTAAGTACTTTGACGCATTTTCAAGAATTTTAAGCTGGATTTTTGGAAGCTCACAAGTATCTTCCTTGTTCCATTTTATATCGGGTTTTCCCGAAATTATGCCTGTTCCCGAGCAGGGAACGTCCGCCAAAACCTTATCCGCCTTCCCCAAAAGAGGCTCATAAATGTCAAGAGAATTATGGCATTTTGCGAAAATGATTGAAATTCCCATACGCTCGGCGTTTTTATTTATCAGTTCTATTTTATGGGGGTGTATATCAAAGGCATAAATTTTGCCCTGATTTTCCATAAGCTCAGCAATATGCGTGGTCTTTCCTCCAGGTGCTGCGCAAACATCAACGCAAATTTCTCCCGATTTTGGCGCAAGCGCCAAAGACGGCATCATCGCCGCTACGTCCTGCACTGTGAATTTTCCGTCCTGATATTCCTTTGATGATGCAACATCAATTCCCTTAACATATGCCGCATATTTGTAAAGAGGCGAAAGCTCCGCATTTTCAATAGGGCAAGCCTTACATTTTAACGAGTTTATTCGGATTGTTGTTACAGGTTCCCTGTTAAGGCTTTTTAAAAGCTCCTCGCAAAAATCCAAATCGGCAAATTTCCTTACCATATCCTCTGTAAAGGAATACTTTACGGAAAGGTATTTTATTCTGTCTTCAGGAAATTTCAGCAAATCTTTCTTTTTAGCCGATGAACGCAAAACCGCATTGATAAACCCCTTTGATTTTTTGGCATATTTCCCTGCAAGACGTACGCTTTCATTTACTGCTGCGCTTTGCGGGACTTTATCAAGATAATATAGCTGGTATATGCCCATCTCAAGTATTAAAAGGACGAATTTCGACATTTTTTTAAGTTTAATATCTGAATTCTGCCCGATAATATAGTCGATAGTCAGCTTATACCGCACTGTACCGTAAACAAGCTGTGTAACAAAGCCTTTATCAATATCCTGCATATCGCCTTTTAGATGCTCTTTAAGTGCCATATTTGAGTATGCGCCTTTATAAAAGACATCATAAAGAGTAAGAAGTGCTTTTTCTCTGGCTTGCATCATATTTTAATCCCTGCGCCTTGAATTGCTTAGTAAAATAAGCCTCAAAATCTGCAGTGCCGACGCCAAAACTGCCGCAACATAGGTCATCGCTGCGGCACGCAGTACCTTTTTCGCACCCGAAAGCTCGTCTTCATCAAGCATTGCAGAGTTATCAAGTATTTTGACAGCTCTTCTGCTTGCGTCAAATTCTACCGGGAGTGTTACAATTTGGAATATAAGCGCTCCCGAAAAGAGAATAATTCCGACATTTGCGAGATTTACCATTCCCAAAAGAAGTCCTATTATGAAAAGCGGCATTGCTAAAGTTGAGCAAAGATTGACAGCTGGCACAATAGAGTTTCTTATTCTTATAGGCACATACCCTTCCGCGTGCTGGACTGCGTGTCCCGCCTCGTGTGCGGCGACTCCTATTGCCGCCACTGAATCGGAATTATATGTGGAATCGGAAAGGCGTATCACATTTGACGACGGGTCAAAATGGTCGGTCAGATTTCCCGAAATATTTTCAACGCGTATATTATAAAGACCGTTTTCGTCAAGGATTTTTCTTGCAGCATCCTTTCCCGTATAATGCCTTACAGATTTTACCTTTGAATATTTATTAAAAGCACGCTGCACGCCCATTGATGCAAAGGACGCAAGCAGAAAGCCTATTAAAACCAAAAAGTAGGTTGGGTCGTAAAAATACATTTTCTCACCTCATTTTAATATTGTTCCCGGTTCTATACTATGTCCTCTCAAATATTCGTCAGCCGACATTTTCTTACTGCCTGCAAACTGCAGTTCTTTAATGTATATTGAGCCGTCAGCTGTTTTTACCTCTATACCTTTACCCTTTTCAAAGCCTAAAATTTCTCCGTTTTCACCCTCTTGCGCTGTACCTTTTTCCGCTGTAATTATTTTTACCGTTTCGCCTTTGTAAAAGGAATATGCTAAGGGCCAGCTGTTCATTCCGCAGATAAGTTTTGAAATTCTGTCTGTACTCTGCGACCAGTCAATATGCCCCATTTCCTTTGTAAGCATAGGCGCATAGGTTGCACCCTCCTTTGCCTGTTTCTTAGGAGTCATATTGTCTATATCTAAAACGGTTTTTGCAAGTAATTCTCCGCCGACATCTGCAATACGCGAAAAAAGTTCCTCCGCCGTTTCATATTCGCCTATTTTGAGTTTTTGACAAAGCAGTATATCTCCCGTATCAAGTCCCTCGTCCATAAGCATTGTTGTAACGCCCGTTTCCCTATCGCCGTTTATCACCGCCCACTGCACAGGCGCTGCGCCCCTTAGCTTAGGCAGAAGCGATGCGTGCAGGTTTACACAGCCGTATTTGGGATAGCCAAGCACATATTTGGGAAGTATCTTGCCATATGCGACAACTGCTATTATGTCAGGCTTTAACTCCTCTAAAATCGGCAAAAGCTCGCCCGATTTAATCTTTTCAGGCTGAAAAACAGGAATATTTTTCTCCAGACACGCAAGTTTTACATCTGTCGGAAGAAGTTTATGCCCTCTGCCTTTCGGTCTGTCAGGCTGGCTTACCGCACCCACAACATTCATTTTCTTTTCTATGAGAGTTTTTAAACATTTTGCGGCTATATCGGGAGTACCCATAAAAAGAATTCTCACTGTGAACCTCCGTTATCCTGCTTTATTATCTTATCATCAAACAGCTCACCGTTTAAATGGTCAATCTCGTGGCAAAGCGCAACCGCTAAAAGGTCTTCTCCTTGTTGCTCTATTTTTTTTCCGTTTCTGTCAAATGCTAAAACAGTTACCTTTTTAGGTCTTTTTACATCTCCCCAAACATCGGGAACACTAAGACAGCCCTCCTGTCCCACCTGTTCGCCCTCGGATTTTACAATCACGGGATTTACAAGCTCTATTTTCCCGTCGCCTATGTCTATTACAACACAGCGTTTCAAAATCCCCACCTGAGGTGCGGCAAGACCTACTCCGTCCGCATTTTTCATTGTTTCATACATATCATCTAAAAGTTCTGAAAGCCTTTTATCAAAGTTTACCACTTCTTTGCTCTTTTTATAAAGGATTTCATCGCCTTTTTTCCTTATTGTTCGTAATGCCATCTCTATCACCCCATATCAGGATTTTTATCTATAACTACCGAAATGCTTTCATATATCGGATTTTCTCCGCACTCTTTTTGTGCTTTTGCCAGAATGCCCGTAACCATATCACAGTTTTCGCATTTTATAAGTATTCTGAATATATATTTATTTTTTATCTTAGAAATATACGCAGGTATAGGACCCAAAACTTGTGTTTTTTGGTTTAGTTCGCCGATTTCGGCAATGTTTTTCACAAAAAATCTTGCACATCTTTGCGTGACACTCTCATTCCTGCCGCTAAAAATTACTGCAATCATTTCGCAGAAGGGCGGATACCACATAGCCTTTCTTACACTAATTTCGTCTTTATAAAACTGTATATAGTCGTGCTTTTGCATAAGCCTTACTGCAGAGTTTTGGGGGCTATAGGTCTGGACAATGCTTTTTCCCTCACAGTCTGCCCGTCCTGCTCTTCCCGTAACCTGCTCAAGCATTGAAAATGCTCTTTCCTTTGCACGGTAATCGTCAATATTGAGCATAGTGTCGGCTGAAATAACTCCGACAAGGGTAACATCGGGAAAATCAAGACCTTTTGTTACCATCTGTGTGCCGATAAGGATATCTGTTTTCTCTTCTGCAAATTTTTTCAGAATTTCTTCGTGGGAATTCTTTTTAGCTGTTGTATCTATATCCATACGCAGCGTGGTAGCCTCGGGGAAAATGCGGTGTATTTCCTCCTCTACTTTTTGTGTGCCGCCGCCAAAGTATCGTATATACTTACTTCCGCATTCGGGACAAGCTTTGTAATTTGACACGGTATATCCGCAATAATGGCATTTTAGAGTATCGCTGAATTTGTGATATGTGAGCGAAATACTGCAATTGGGACATTCTGCCACATATCCGCAGCTTCTGCAGGACACAAAGGTTGAATATCCGCGTCTGTTAAGAAAAAGAATAGTCTGCTTTTTATCTTTAAGGTTTTCTGAAATTGCATCTTTAAGACTTTCGCTTAAAATTGACCTGTTTCCCCGCTCAAGCTCCTTTCTTAAGTCAACAATTTCCACTTTCGGCATTTTATTATTATTAAAGCGTTTCTCCATTATAAGAAGCTCCGTCTCGCCGTTTTGTGCTTTATAGTAGCTCGTAACAAGCGGAGTTGCAGACGCTAACACAAGTACCGCACCGTACTGCTTTGCACGGAACTGTGCCACCTCGTGAGTTTCATACCTTGGTGACATTTCTGATTTATAACTTCTTTCGTGCTCCTCATCAATAATTATCGCGCCTATATTGCGAAAAGGCGCAAAAATTGCCGAACGCGCACCTACTACAATATTTGCCTTGCCGTCACGTATTTTTTTCCACTGGTCATACCTCTCGCCGAGGGATAAACCGCTGTGAATTACGGCAACATCTTCTTTAAAGCGTCCTTTAAAGCGTGCAACCGTTTGAGGCGTTAAAGATATTTCAGGCACAAGCACAATAGCCTGCCGTCCCGCTTTTGTTACCGCGGAAATAAGCTGCATATAAACCTCGGTTTTTCCGCTTCCTGTAACACCGTGCAAAAGAAAGCTTTTATACTCCCTTTTGTTCTGTGCATCTAAAAGAGGCGACAAAACCTTTTTTTGCTCCTCTGTCAAGTTTTTGGGTTTTTCCTGCCCGGCAAAATTCTCTTTAAGCTCACGCAATACCGTCATTTCATAGGTTTTTATATATCCTTTTTTTTCAAGGCTGCGAAGTGCCGTATATGACCCGTCCGAAAAATGAACCAAATCCGCAAGAGAAAGTCTTTCGCAGGACGAGAGTATATCAAGCATCTTCGCCTGAACGAGTGCGTTGCTGCGCTCTAAAGTTTCTAAAGCAGTAAAAACCTCCTCAGGCTCTATTGCAAGCTCTGCAACTCGTATAATCTTATCGCCGACCGCCTGATGCTCTTTAAACACCGTTTTTATCTTGCCGTTTTTTAAAAGCAAGGAAAGGCTTGACGAAATGCTGACCTCAAAATATCCCATAAGTCGGTTTATTTCCATAGCACCGCCGTTTTCAGACAGGATTTTTACTATTTCCTTTGCAGTGTTTCCCTTTACCTCGGGATTTACAAGCACAATCCATTCCTCTTGGTTTACTGCTGTGCCGCTCGGCGCTACCGTTCTTACAGCGTCCAGATAAGTAACTAAATATTTCTCGCGCATCCACTTTATAAGGTCAAGCTGTTTTTCATCAAAAATTCTGTCTTCTCTTGACAGATTGAGTATTGATTTCAGATTTCTCGCCGATGATTTTTCCTTTACGGAAAACACATACCCCTCTTTAGGCTTATTTGCTCTGCCGAAAGGCACATTAACGCAGAAACCTACGGATATTGTGTCCTTTAGCTCAT
>JAFZNF010000112.1 GCA_017553025.1 Clostridia bacterium
ATTTTTGCTTATATTTTATAAGTCCTTCAAAATCACCGTGTTCATCGGAACAATCACTCTCTAAAACAATTATTCCGCTATCTAACAGAATATTTTTGCTGACTATCTTCTGCATAACAGGCAGGATAATGCCTTTATTATAAGGCGGGTCCAAAAAAATAAGAGAAAATTTGCTTTTTTCATTATCCAAAAAGTCTTCTGCAGTGCAGTTTTTTATTTCTAAATTTTCAAAACCCAAGGACTCATTATTCTTTTTTATAACTGCAACAGATTTCGGGTCTTTGTCAATCAACACGCCAAAATCCGCACCGCGCGAAAGCGCCTCAAAACAGAGCGCACCGCTTCCTGAAAACAAATCCAGAACCCTGCTTTTGGGAACAAAATCCTGAATAAGGTTAAACATTGACTCCTTAACCCTGTCAGTTGTGGGACGGATATCCATTCCCTCAAAATCATAAAGCCTGTGTCCGCGTCTTGTACCTGCAATAATTCTCATAGTGCCTCCTGCGGGTATCTACCTAAACATTGTACCCTAAATTTGCAAAATCGTCAATCTTTTTTTGAAATTTTTAGAGTTTTTTTAGCGATTTTGTAAAAAAAACATCATTTTTTAATTTAAAATAACACTTTCAGGAATTATACGCGAGGCTTTTTGGAAGAGTATTTCCGCCTCGCTTGAGGTCATTTTTACGGTTTGTTCCAAAACATCACAAACCGCGCTGTCAGCTAATTTTAAAATTTCAGAGTCCTTAAAAAGATTTGCAATTCTCATCTCAGGAAGACCGTGCTGTCGCGTTCCGAAAAAGTCGCCCGGACCTCTTTGTTTTAAGTCCTGCTCCGCAATATAAAATCCGTCATTTGAGTCGCACATAGTTTTCATACGCTGTTTTGTAAGTTCATTGTCCGCGTCCGCAATCATTATGCAATACGCCTGTTCATTTCCTCTTCCCACTCTTCCGCGGAGCTGATGAAGTGTCGCAAGTCCGAACCTTTCCGCATTTTCAATAACCATAATGTTGCTGTTCGGGACATTCACGCCCACTTCAATTACTGTCGTCGAAACCAGCACATCAATTTTACCGTCTAAAAATTCCTGCATTACTGCGTCCTTTTCAGATGATTTCATTCTGCCGTGTATCAGCCCGATTTTTAAATCAGGAAATGCCTTTGTAAGACCCAGAAAAATATTTTGTGCATTTTTTAAGTCCTGCGTTTCACTCTCCTCAATCAAAGGACAGACAACGTATGCCTGCATACCGCTTTTTACATTCTTTTGCACAAAGGCATAAACTCTTTTTCTCATATTACCGCCCACAGCATAGGTTAAAACAGGCTTTCTGCCAGGAGGAAGCTCATCTAAAACGGATATATCCAAATCTCCGCAGAGTATCAGCGAAAGCGTGCGCGGAATAGGTGTTGCAGTCATTATAAGGCTGTTCGGATTTTCGCCCTTTTCGGTAAGCCTTGCCCTCTGCGAAACACCGAAACGGTGCTGTTCATCTGTTACGCACAGACCAAGATTTTTATACGCAACCTTGTCCGAAATAACAGCATTTGTCCCGATTATAATGTCATATTCTCCGTTTTTTATCTTTTCATATACCGCCGATTTATTTTTCGTGCTTTTTGTAAGAAGAACGATTTTTATATCTAACCCCGAAAAAAACTCTGAAAACGTTTCATAATGCTGAAATGCTAAAATTTCGGTAGGTGCCATAATCACAGACTGACAGCCGTTTTTGTATGTAACATACATAGCTGCCGCGGAAACCACCGTTTTCCCCGAGCCGACATCGCCTTCTAAAAGTCTGTTCATCGGGGTATCTTTTTTAAAATCCGCCAAAATCTCGTAAAGAACCCTCTTTTGCGCATTTGTAAGGGCATAAGGAAGAGAATTCACAAATTCATCTGCACATTCTGTGTCGGAAAACGGTGTCCTTTTTTCCTGCTCATTTTTTCTCCGCTTTTCTAAAAGTGCAAGACGCAGGAAAAAAAGCTCCTCAAAAACAAACCTTTTCCGCGCCGACTGATAGTCATAAAAGCTCTCGGGAAAATGTATGTTTTTCATAGCATAGTTTATCTCGCATATAGCGTATTTTTCGCGTATCCCGCTCGGAATATATTCTTGTAGCATACCTGCGCTTTTTAGCGCCTCTTCCATAGCGGAAGCTATAGTTTTCTGCGTCATATTTGACCAAAGCGGATAAATAGGCACAATTTTTCCGATAAAATGTTGTTTCTCCCGTCTTTCATACACGGGATTTTCAAGTTCTTTATTCCTGCCCTTTACCGAGATTTTGCCGTAAAACAGCACTTTATCCCCTGTTTGAAACAGTCCTTTTACAAATCGGTTATTGTACCATACTGCCTTTATTTGCCCAGAGTCATCAAAAACCGTCATTTGATATATGTTAAAATTCTTCCTTATACGCGTTTCCCTGACAGGCGAATAGACAGTAGCCGATATGCACGCATATTCCCCGTCTTTTACGTCCCTTATGTCACAGAACTTTGTTCTGTCCTCATATGCTCTCGGAAAATAGTACAAAAGCTCTTCTACCGTCTTAATTCCCTTTTTTTCAAAAATCTTCGCCCTGCGGTCGCCTATTCCGTATAAAGTACTTATTTTTTCCATACATTATTCAACGGAAATTACATAGTAGTAAAGCGGCTGTCCGCCGTACTTTACAAAAACCTCCGCGTCCTCAAATATATTTTCTATTCTCTCTGCCGCACTCTTTGCCCTGTCTTCTTCGATATCCTCGCCATAGTATATGGTTATGAACTCGCTGTCTTCTGTTACAATCCCCTTTAGCAGGTCAAAAAGCACATCATCCGGATTTTTGCCCACCTCTTGTATTTTTCCGCCTACAAGTCCTAAAATATCACCCTTTTTGATGGTCTTATCCTCCGACTCGGTATCGCGTACAGCATAGGTAATCTGCGCAGATGTCACATTTTGTACCGCCTTGTTCATTACCTTTTTATTTTCTTCGGCGCTCTTTTCTCCGGAAAACTTCATCATAGCGCAAACGCCCTCGGGAATTGATTTTGTAGGAATAACTACGATATGCTTTTTCGATATTTCCATCGCCTGATTTGCCGCAAGAATAATATTTTTATTGTTCGGAAAGACAAATATTGTCTTTGCGTTTATATTGTTCGCCGCTTTTAAAATATCGTCTGTGCTTGGGTTCATCGTCTGACCGCCCTCAATTACCGCGTCTGCTCCCAAATCCTTAAAGATTTTGGACATTCCGCTCCCTGCGCATACTGTGACAAACCCGTATTCCTTTTCCTCTTCCTTCGGTTTTTCATTCTCAATAAGAGATTGATGCTGATGTTTCATATTATCGATTTTTATGTTTATCATAGTACCCAGTTTTACCGCATTTTCAAGTACAAACCCGGGATTATTTGTATGAATATGAACCTTAACAATATCGTCATCATCAATTACAAGCATAGAATCGCCTGTCTTTTCGATTGCACGCTTAAAGCTCAAGACGTCAACACTGCTTTGCCGTTTTTCAACGATAAATTCGGTGCAATATATATACTTGATGTTCTGACTGCTGACCTTTTTCTGTGCAGAGTCGGATTTTTGCGCTTCTTGCGGTTCGTCCTTTTTATCACATTCCACAATCTTATTGTTTTTTAAGTAGTATAAAACACCCTCCAAAACGAATACCCAGCCCTGACCGCCTGCGTCTACAACGCCTGCCTTTTTGAGAGCGGGAAGCATATCGGGAGTTTTGCTTAGGGTTTTATTTCCCTCCTCTGCCGCTGCAGTAAATACCGCCAAAACGTCATTTTCAGCTTCCGTTGCCGCCTTTGCCGCCGCTTTTGCAACAGTAAGAATTGTACCCTCTGTGGGATTCATTACCGCATTATATGCAACCTCAGAGCCTTGCATAAGCGCCTCTGAAAGCTCGTGCGCACTACACTCGCTCTTGCCTTTTAAGGATTTTGCAATTCCCCTGAAAAACTGCGACAAAATAACGCCTGAGTTACCCCTCGCGCCCCTAAGTGTAGCAAAAGACATAACGTCTGCTATCTTTGTGACCGAGTCTGACTGTACCTCAAGAAGCGATTTTGCCATATTCTGCGCCGTCATTGACATATTCGTTCCCGTATCGCCGTCAGGAACGGGAAAAACATTAAGTTCATCTACGGTGCGGCGATTGTTGTATAAATTATTTGCACCTGACAAAAACATCTGTGCAAGCAATTTTCCGTCTATCATATTCGTTACTCCTTAACTCTCACAGATTCAACCAAAACATTTACTTCTGTCACTTTAAGCCCCGTATTATGCTCAAGCTGATACTGAACATTATGCACAATACTGTCACAGATTGCATTTATATTAACTCCATATTCGACAATAATATGGAGGTCTATTACTATTCCTTTTTCCTCTACCCTTACCTCTATTCCTCTTGAAATGTTATCCTTTTTTAAAAGCCTTATAACGCCGTCTTTTTTATTTTTGGCAGCCATACCGACAACACCGTAGCATTTTGTTGCAACAGCGCCTGCAATAGATGCAATTACATTATTATCAATCGACACACCGCCTAAATTACTGTTAATCAGAATTGACATATTACCACCCTTTCTGTTATGAACACAATTTCACAAGTATATTTTACTATATTATTTCCGTTTAGTCTATAGATAATATAAAAATAATGTTACAATTCGGTAATTTTTATTGAAAAATACCAAAAAAATATATATAATTATTCCATAATACAAAAAAGAGGTGGCATTTTATGGCAAAACGCCATTATCTCAGCAATTATTTAAACGAGCTCCCCGATTTTGTCTTTACCTACATAGAAGAGTATTATACGGGCGAAAGCATAAATACCCAGCTCGGATACAGCATTGACGTGCGGATTTTTCTCAACTACCTAAGACAGTTTAAATTCAAAAACATCAAAAAAAATGAGGATTTTACAGTAGACGATATGGAAAAGGTCACGCCAAGTGACTTAATACGCTTTAAAGCGTACCTCCGCGAGTACGAAATTGAGTACCTTTCTCCCGCAGGTCGGCCTGTAAAGCGTACCTGCAGAAACTCCGCATACGGTATAAACCGCAAGCTTTCTGCTGTACGCGGACTCTTTATTTACCTTTACAAAACAGAGCAGATTTCGCAAAATGTCACCGACAAGGTAGACTTTGCAAAACTTCACCAAAAAATAAAAAAGCCTTTAACAAGCCTTGAAACTATGCAGCTTATTGATGTTATTTATAACGGCGACAGGTACTTTGAAGGACGTACTCTCACGGAATATAAAAACAAAAAAGAGCGCGATATTGCTATTTTTACAACCTATCTGGGCACCGGAATACGTGTGAGCGAGCTTGTAAACCTTGAGGTCACTGATGTTGATTTTGACACACAGTCCTTTATTGTAACAAGAAAGGGCGGCGACCAGCAGGAGATTTTTATGCCCGTTCAGGTCAGCAATGCAATATATGCATACCTTTTCAAAGATAAAGAAAATGTCCGCGACTCAGGACCTCTCTTTTTGGGCAGGACAGGAAAAGCCTTGACCACCGCAGCAGTCGAAAAAATGCTCAAAAACTACTGCCGTGCCGTCGGCATAACCCACCCCGACAAAACGCGTCCTCACGCCCTTCGGCGCACCTTTGCCTGCCGTCTTTTGGAGGACGGCGTGGACATAAAAATGGTTGCCGAGCTTATGGGACACAAAAATATTGAGGTCACACACAAATATTACGCTCAGTACAGCAGTCAGAAACGGCGTGAAGTTATGCAAAATCTTGACGTTTTGAAACTGCCTGAAAATGATGACTGAAAAAAGAGAAATTGCCTTTTCGGCAATTTCTCTTTTGATTTTATAATTTTTCAATTCTATCCGCCAAATTATCAAGCCAGTCGCCCTCAAAAAGTTCAATCATTCCCTTATCGCAGGCAGATGCAAGTTTTTGATCAAGCGGTATTTTGGAAATAGTGTCAATACCCTCTTCTTTTGCAAACTCTTCCACATTGCTTTCGCCGAAAATGTTATGCTTTTTATGACAGTCGGGACATTCAAAGTATGACATATTTTGGACTACGCCCAAAACAGGTATTTTCATCATTTCCGCCATATTTACAGCTTTTTTCACTACCATTCCCACAAGCTCCTGCGGAGATGTTACAACAACAATTCCATCTACAGGCAATGACTGAAATACCGTAAGCGGAACATCGCCCGTTCCAGGTGGCATATCTACAAACATAAAGTCAACATCTTTCCAGATTACATCTGTCCAGAACTGTTTAACCACACCTGCTATTACGGGACCCCGCCATATCACAGGGTCTGTGTCCTTTTCAAGAAGCATATTCGTCGATATGATTTGCGTTCCCATCTTCGATTTTGCAGGGAAAAGCGCATCATCTGTGCCCTCTGCCTTTCCCGTAATCCCAAAAGTTTTGGGAATAGACGGACCTGTTATATCAGCATCGAGTATTGCTGTATTATAGCCGCGCCTTTGCATTAAAACCGCCAAAAGCGAAGTTACGATTGATTTTCCCACACCGCCTTTACCGCTGACTATACCTATAACCTTTTTGATGTCTGAAAGCTCGTGCGGTTTTTCCAAAAAGCTTTGAGGCTCTTTACTTCCGCAATTTTGCGAACAGCTTTCACAATTATGACTGCATTCTTCTGCCATTATTTATCTTTCTCCCCTTTTATAAGTTCTGTAAGTGACGTTGCAAGTCCTGCTACTCCCTGAATTTTTGACGGAATAATAATCTTTGTTGCCTTTCCGTCAGCAGCTTTTTCAAAGCTTTCAAGAGATTTTATTGCGATATATGCCTCGCTCGGATTTGCCTCGTTAATTTTTCTTATACCCTCGGAAACAGCGGTCTGCACACGGATTATTGCTTCCGCCTGACCTTCTGCCTCCTTGATTGCCGCCTGCTTTTTAGCCTCGGCACGAAGTATTGCGGATTCCTTTTCGCCCTCTGCCATTAGAATTGCCGCCTTTTTCTCACCCTCTGCCTTCAAAATGGACTCACGGCGCTCACGCTCTGCTTTCATCTGTTTTTCCATCGCGTCCTGAATTTCCCTCGGCGGAATAATATTCTTAAGCTCTACACGGTTGATTTTTATTCCCCACGGGTCTGTTGCCTCGTCAAGAATAGAGCGCATTTTCGTATTTACTATATCCCTCGAAGTCAAAGTTTCGTCAAGTTCCATCTCACCGATTATGTTACGAAGTGTCGTTGCGGTTAGGTTTTCTATCGCCATCATAGGACGCTCAACACCGTACGCAAAAAGTTTCGGGTCGGTTATCTGATAATAAACCACCGTATCAATCTGCATAGTTACATTATCCTTTGTAATAACGGGCTGAGGCGGAAAATCAACAACGTGTTCCTTTAAACTAACCCTTTTTGAAATCTTCTCAATAAACGGGATTTTCAGATGCAGTCCGACACCCCAGGTCTGGCTGTATCCGCCGAAACGCTCTATAATATATGCGTGCGCCTGAGGCACAATTTTAATGTTTGTAATTATTAAAGCAATTACCAATATTGCCAAAACGAATAAATATCCCATAACTTTTACCTACTTTCTCACTATCAGCTTTACGCCTTCAATTTTTTCCACCGTTACCTTTTCGTTTTCCTCAATCGGCGTTCCGTCGCTTGAGCAAATCGTCCATATGCTTCCTGCTACTTTTGCCTCTCCCGAAAGACCAAGCTCATCGGTTTTTTTTGTGACTACCGCGGTTTTGCCTATTAAACTGTCCGCATTGGTATTCACCTTTTTCCCGTTTGTCATTTTCTTTACAAGCGGTCTTGTAAGTAACAAAAGCACCGCAGAAGATACAACGAAAACCGCAATCTGCACAGTTTCATCAAAGCCCAGCGCATACGCAATCATCGCGCAGACCGAACCGCCTGCAAACCAGATGGACACTATCTGTACCGTCACTGCTTCTAATGCACCGAACAGTACCGTTAAAAACAGCCAAACATATCCCACGGCAAATCCACCGCCTTTCATTTTGTTAAAATGATTATACCATACTACACTTATTTTTTCAAGCAAATAACTCTATATTTTTATCAAAAAGCTTTTTTTATATTCTATTGCAAAAACGTGTATTTTATGTTATAATTGTGTCATATTTTGCAAAAAGAAGGATTTTTACTATGAAAAGAATGTTATTTACCTCGGAATCGGTAACGGAGGGACATCCTGACAAGATATGCGACTGTATTTCCGACGCCATATTAGATGAAATTTTGAAAAAAGACCCAAACGCGCGTGTTGCCTGCGAAACCACCTGCACAACGGGTATAGTTTCAATAATGGGCGAAATTTCGACAAACTGCTATGTTGATTTTCCGAAAGTAGCAAGAAATGCCATATTAGAAATCGGCTATGACCGTGCAAAATACGGTTTTGACGGAAACACCTGCGCTGTTGTGACTGCCATTGATGAGCAGTCCCCTGATATCGCAATGGGCGTAAATGAGGGACTCGAAAACAAAAACGGAGAGAATGACATAGAAAATTCCAACGGTGCGGGCGATCAGGGAATGATGTTCGGCTATGCCTGCAATGAAACACCGGAGCTTATGCCTCTTCCCATATCGCTTGCCCACCGTCTTGCAAAAAAACTCACCGAGGTTCGTAAAAACGGTACTCTTCCATACCTGCGCCCCGACGGAAAAACGCAGGTCACTGTTGAATATATAGACGGAAAACCTGTATCGGTAGATACAGTAGTCGTATCTTCACAGCACGCGCCTGAAGTACCTTTAGAGCAAATACGCGAAGATATTATACGCGAAGTTATAAAAACCACAATTGATGAAAAGCTGCTCACCGATAAGACAAAGTATTATATAAACCCGACAGGACGCTTTGTTGTAGGAGGTCCCCAGGGTGATTCAGGACTTACGGGCAGAAAAATCATAGTCGACACCTACGGCGGATATGCACGCCACGGTGGCGGAGCATTTTCTGGCAAAGACCCTACCAAGGTTGACAGAAGCGCAGCATATGCCGCGCGCTGGGTGGCAAAAAACATTGTATCAGCAGGGCTTTCGGAAAAATGTGAGGTACAGCTTGCCTATGCAATAGGTGTTGCGCGTCCCGTTTCGGTTATGGTTGATACCTTCGGCACTGGAAAAGTAAGCGATGAAGCTCTTGCAGATGCCGTAACAAAGGTTTTTGACTTAAGACCTCACGCAATAATTGAAAAACTTGATTTAAGAAAACCCATTTACAAAAAATTATCCTCCTACGGACATATGGGAAGAGAGGATTTGGGCGTTAAATGGGAAGAAACAAATATGACAGATGCATTAAAAAAGGCTTTGAACAAGTAAAAATTGACAAACCGCGCAGATTTGCGCGGTTTTGTTATACTCAGAATTTAACTTTTTGCTTTC
>JAFZNF010000113.1 GCA_017553025.1 Clostridia bacterium
AATGTCCTTTATTTCCTTTCGGTCATAGAACCTCAGTCCAACGAGCACCTTATACGGAATACCGCTCCGCATAAGGAGTTCCTCTATAATACGCGACTGCGCATTTGTTCGGTACAAAACCGCAAAATCGGCGTACTTTTCCCCGTTTTTGTGCGCCTTTTCTATCTCCTTTGCAATATAAAGTGCCTCGTCGCGCTCATTATAGCCTATATGCATTTTTATTTTTGCGCCCTTTTCGTTTTCCGTCCAGAGCGACTTATTCTTTCTGCCCCTATTGTTATGTATTACAGCATTTGCCGCATCTAAAATTGTTGCTGTCGAGCGGTAATTCTGCTCAAGTTTTATTACCGTACTTTCAGGAAATGTGTCCTCAAAATTCAAAATATTCTGTATATTTGCACCGCGGAACTTGTAAATGCTCTGGTCATCATCGCCAACAACGCAGATGTTTTTATGCTTTTTTGCAAGCATACTTATAAATTTATACTGTGAATTATTGGTATCCTGATACTCGTCTACCATTATGTAACAAAACCTGTTTTGATACTTTTCTAAAATTTCCGGATTTTCCTCTAAAATTTTCACTGCAAAAAACAAAATATCGTCAAAATCCAAGGCATTATTTGCCTTTAATTTTTTTTGATAAAGCTCGTATATTTCTCCGATACGCGTTTTGCGGTAATCGCCTTTTGCCGCATCAAAAAATTCGTCAGGCGAGAGCATATCATCCTTTGCCTTTGAAATTATCGACAAAACCGCGCGGTAAGGATAGTTTTTCTCGTCTATATCAAGCTCTTTATAACATTCCTTTATTACCGTTTTTGTGTCGGCGCTGTCATAAATTACAAAACCCTGTTCAAATCCTAAAAGGGTTATGTGCGACCTTAAAATGCGCACGCACGCCGTGTGAAACGTGCAAATCCACATATCCTTTGAAAGCTCGCCTATTATGGCGTTTACCCTCTCTTTCATCTCGTTTGCCGCCTTATTTGTAAAGGTAATCGCCAAAATATTATATGGGTGTATATTTTTTGTTTCTATTATATATGCAATCCTGTTTACCAAAACGGTAGTTTTCCCGCTTCCCGCACCCGCCAAAATAAGAACGGGGCCGTCGGCTTTTTTAACTGCCGCTTCCTGCATATCGTTAAGCCCTGTTAAATTCAAATTTATTCCTCCGCATTTTTTTCTTATTAGAGTATATCACATCTTTTTGAAAAATGCTATAAATTTTTCAAAGTTCCGCCAAAACTTCAATATCTTTTGCAGTATCGAAAGTTTTTTATCGGTTAATTTAATAGAGTAGTTTCGACTTGTGAGGTGATAAAAACGAAAAAAAATTCAAAAAAGTTATTTTTATTATTACCTTTAATATTGTTTTTAGCCATTTATAATGCATTTCCCGAAAAAATAACAATATCTGAAGGTCAAAATTTAAATATGCTTTCTGGAATTTCCGCAAAAGCCGACAACTATAAAACAAATCTTTTTCCGATGAAAACGGTCAGTGTTTCGGTTGAACCTATGTACTGTGTTATTCCGTCGGGCGAGGCAATAGGAGTAAAGCTTTACACCGACGGCGTTTTGGTTATAGGTATCGGGAATGTTACCGATTACCGCGGAGCTGTCTTTGAGCCTGCAAAAAAGGCAGGTGTTTTGGTAGGCGACAGGATTACGGCAGTAAATGATGTGCCTGTGTCGGATAACAGCAGTTTAAAACGGCTTATAAACGATAACGCACCCAACGTAGTCCTTACTGTTTTGAGAGATGAAATGATACTAAAACTGCCTGCTCAGGCAGTGTATTCAAAAGAGGCAAATTCCTATCTTGTCGGGCTTTGGGTGAGAGACAGCGCCGCAGGAATAGGAACGCTTACCTTTTATAATCCTCAAAATTCCACCTTTGCAGCTCTGGGTCACGGCATCTGCGATTATGATACCGACGCACTTTTAAATGTGCGTGAGGGCTCTATAAATTATTGCAGAATAAAGGGCGTGAAAAAAAGTGAAAACGGAAGTCCCGGTGAGATTTTGGGCGAATTTTCCGAAATAAAAAAAGGTAATATTACGATAAATTCTAAGGTCGGAATTTATGGAAATACCAAATCCGTACCAGATGCGCCTCTTGTCCCTGTAGCGTCCCGTTTTGAGATACAGACAGGGAAAGCGCAAATTTTGTGCGATGTTGACGGCGCAGGTCCAAAAGCATATGAAATCGAAATTACAAGAGTATCAAAAATAGCAAAAGCGTCAGGCAAGAGCTTCGTTTTTAAGGTCTGCGACCCCGCTCTTTTAGAAAAAACAGGAGGAATAGTGCAGGGTATGAGCGGAAGCCCGATACTTCAAAACGGCAAGCTCGCAGGCGCGGTAACGCACGTATTTGTGAATGACGCAAGCCGAGGATACGGCATCTTCGCCGAAAATATGCTTGATATGACAAATATGACGGAGTAGAAAGAGTACCTGCCATATAAGCAGGTACTCTTTAAAACTATTTTATATAAAACCATCAACAAAATCAAAAAAATTGGAAAAAAAGAGAAAAAACTATTGCAATTATTGGAAAAATATGGTAATATTGTGATGAAAAGGAGGTATCTTTCTACTATCTTGAAGGTCGATTACCCTACAACTGAATAGCATAAGTACGAAAGGTGCTTTTTTTCGTTTATAAAAGCATTTTAAGGAGGAATTTTTATGGAAAAAGTATCTGTACTTATTGCAGATGACAACAAGGCGTTTGCAGACAGTCTTTACGATTATCTGAAAACCAAAGACGGAATTGCGGCTGTAGATGTTGCATATGACGGCGAAGAGGCATACGGAATGATTATGGAGATGAAACCCGATATCGTGCTTTTAGACATTATTATGCCCAAGCGCGACGGACTTAGCGTTTTGGGAAGACTCCAGAATTCACACCTTGCAAAAAAGCCTATGTGCATCGCGCTTTCGGTAACTGCAAGCAGCAGAATTATGACTGCGTGCCAAGACGCAGGATGCGAATATTTTCTGCTGAAGCCGCAGACTAACGACGCTATCTATGACACAATCAAGAGCTTTGGTACCCGCGCCGGGAGGACAAGCTTTGAGGTCCTTAAAAAGGACGACAAAAAGTCTTATGATTTAGAGGCTTTGGTAACCGATTTTATTCACGAGCTGGGCGTTCCCGCTCACATAAAGGGTTATCAGTATGTACGAACTGCCATTATGATGGTAGTTGAAAATATGGAGCTTTTAAATTACATCACAAAACAGCTTTACCCCGTCATCGCAAAGAAGTACAGCACCACCTCATCACGAGTTGAGCGTGCGATAAGACATTCCATAGAAGTCGCTTGGAGCCGCGGCCGTCCTGAAACAATGAACCAGATTTTCGGTTATACAATCGATACGGGCAAGGGTAAGCCTACAAATTCTGAGTTTATTGCTATGGTAGCCGACCGAATCCGATTACAGATTAAATAATAATCTTAAAAATGCTTATAAACGATTCCTAATCCGCAACCGACAAAATGCTTTGTCGGTTTTTTCTTGTATTTTTTTTCATTTTGTTGAATTTTTATGCAAATTTTTTTTGGATTTTGTTTACAATTTCTATTGACATTTTTTCTTGTTTATTTTACAATTTGATATTATGAAAGAGGCGGTGAAAAAAATGAAAAATGCATACTTAATCGGTGTATTGGAAAATGTAAAAAAGAGAAATGCAGGCGAGCCTGAATTTATACAGGCAGTAACCGAGGTTTTGGAAACCTTAGAGCCTGTTATTGAAAAAAGACCTGATTTGGTTGAGGCAGGAGTTGTTGACCGTTTGGTAGAGCCTGAAAGACAGATAATTTTCAGAGTTCCGTGGGTTGACGATAACGGAAAAGTTCAGGTAAACAGAGGCTTCAGAGTTCAGTATAACTCTGCTATCGGTCCATATAAGGGCGGATTAAGACTTCACCCCTCGGTTTATTTGGGTATAATTAAGTTTTTGGGATTTGAACAGATATTCAAAAATTCGCTAACGACGCTTCCTATGGGCGGCGGCAAGGGCGGTTCCGACTTTGACCCCAAAGGCAAGTCTGACGGCGAGGTTATGCGTTTCTGCCAGAGCTTTATGACAGAGCTTTCAAAGCACATCGGCGCTGACCTTGACGTACCCGCAGGCGATATCGGCACAGGCGCAAGAGAAATCGGATATATGTTCGGTCAGTACAAAAGACTCAGAAACGAATTTACGGGCGTTTTGACAGGCAAAGGTCTTACCTACGGCGGTTCTTTGGCAAGAACACAGGCAACAGGCTACGGTCTTTGTTACTTTACAGACGAAATGTTAAAAGCAAACGGCAAGAGCTTTAAAGGACAGACTGTTGTTATCTCAGGCTCGGGCAACGTTGCAATATATGCAACCGAAAAGGCTACAGAACTTGGTGCAAAGGTTGTGGCACTTTCCGACTCAAACGGATATATCTACGACAAAAACGGCATAGATCTGAAGGCTGTAAAGCAAATCAAGGAAGTTGAAAGAAAGAGAATTAAGGAATACTTAAGCTATCACCCCGACGCTGTCTATACAGAGGGCTGCAAGGGAATATGGACTATCCCCTGCGACATCGCTCTCCCTTGTGCAACACAAAACGAAATCGACGGCGAAAGTGCAGCAATTCTTGCTAAAAACGGTTGTTATGCGGTATCTGAGGGTGCAAATATGCCATCAACACCTGAGGCTATTGAGGTTTACTTCAAGAATAATATGCTCTACGGTCCCGCTAAAGCTGCAAATGCAGGCGGTGTAGCAACTTCAGGCTTAGAGATGAGCCAGAACTCGCAAAGACTTTCCTGGACCTTTGAAGAGGTTGACGAAAAGCTCCACGGTATAATGGTAAGCATCTTTAAGGCGTGCGAAAGCGCAGCAAAGGAATACGGTATGGAAGGCAACTATATGGCAGGCGCAAATATTGCAGGATTTTTGAAGGTAGCCGAGGCTATGAAAGCTCAAGGCTGTGTCTGATTAAGGCAATTTAGTAAAGCTGCGGTAATTAAAACCGCAGCTTTTTTTTGAGCAAATCCGCATAAATTTGCGGTATTTTTCGTTTTTACTCTCCTTTTTTGATAAAAACGGCACTTTTTTGTAGCTTTTAGTCGAACGATTTTTGGCAAAAAATGTAAAATCATATTGACAGAAAAGATTTGGTGTGATAAATTGTAGTCAAACATGGGAGGAGGAATAAAAATGACGAATGATAAAGAAAAAACAGATGAAAAGAGAAAAGAGCTCGATAGGTTTGCAGAGCGGCTTTTCCCAAACCTTTCCTCGCCCGAGCTTGTCGGTGCGGCAATAGAACTTGAACGCACATTAAAATAACATTGTCCACAAAAATCCCCCATACACGAACGTTCCCTTTTTAAGGCGTCCTGTATGGGGCTTTATTTTTATTCTTCGCGGCTTCGCTTATAAAGTTTTGTGAGATGCGATATATTATATGCAAGGCTGTCGCTTAAAGCATCGCGCCTTATCCGGTAGCTCCAGTTATTATCCCCTGTTGTCCCGGGCGTATTCATACGCGCACCGTATCCCAAATAATCCTGAATAGGTATTATTACGGTATCTGCACGGCTTGCAAGTATTGTCCTTATCATAGCCGCGCTTACCCACTCATCTTCGGCAACATTTAAATAGTCACGGATAAACGGCTTATTGTTTTCACCCTGATACCAGCCCTTTATAGTATCATTATCGTGTGTGCCTGTATACGCTACGCAATTTTTAGGATAATTATAAGGAAGATACGGATTGTCACGGTATGGGTCAAACGCAAACTGCAACACCTTCATACCAGGGAAACCGCATTCATCAAGCAATTCGTAAACCTCATGAGTAAGATGTCCCAAATCTTCAGCAATAATTTTTATGTCGGGTATTTGCTTTTTTACAGCCTCAAAAAAAGCTATTCCGGGACCTTTTTCCCAATGCCCCTCCCGCGCCGTATCGGCATCATAAGGAATTTCATAATACGCCTCAAAGCCCCTGAAATGGTCAAGACGGACAATATCATAGAGTGTTTGCGTTTCCTTGATTCGG
>JAFZNF010000114.1 GCA_017553025.1 Clostridia bacterium
GACTATTGCTGTCCGTGCATTTTCAAGAATTTCAGTTTCGGGTTCTGTTTTGCCGAAAACCGCAGGGGATTTAATATTTTTTGCTTCTTCTTTATAGTCTGCAATACTGCAAAAACCGATATCAGAAACTTTTTCTGCCCTTGCGGTCTGTATAATCCTGTTTTTCATAGCAATTTGTCGATTTCGTCCCTGTAATCATCTGCATCGTGTACGCCGATTATACGTTTTTCTTCTTTTCCGTCCTTAAAAAGAATCACCGTAGGAATAGATACTATGCCAAACTGTGCCGCAAGAGCTCCCTGCTCGTCAACATTTACCTTTCCGACATCAATTTGCGCGCTGTATTCCTCGGACAGCGAATCTATTACAGGCGACAGCATACGGCACGGTCCGCACCAGCTTGCCCAAAAATCCACTAAAATCAGTTTTTTCGTTTTGATTACTTCGGCAAAATTTTCCTGATTTAATTCTTTAATCATAGATTTCTCCTTATCTCGGCTTATATTCGGGGAAAGTTGAATAAATTGTGTTTATTCCCCCTGTTGAAAACTCCTTGGTCGTAAAGACCTGGTCCTCTATAAAGGCATCTTCATCATAGCTGTAGGTGTAATTTCTTATATCTCTGTCTGTTCCGCTAAATGCGTACACCGTAACCACAGGCGTTGCTATTCCGTGTATATACGCCTCATTAACCTCTGCATATACCACGCCCTGAATCCGCTGGTAAAACAGATTATATGCGCCGTTATCTGTCAAAACCGCAAGGGTCCAATACTGAGAATCGTCCCATTGCATTTCCCCGTTTACCGCCCTTGCCGACGTCGCAAGCAAAACCCTGTCCTTTTTACCGCTCTTTGTCAGCGATATACTGTAATCTCCCATAATTGTCCAGTCATTTGTCATATTAAGAATTTTTGAAAGTACAATTTTGGTTTTTGGCTCTTCAAGATCGGAATTTTTATCTTTTTCTGGTGTATTGCTGACATTCGCAGTTATTTCATCTTCAGGATCTTTCGGTTTTATTAAATTGGAAACCTGCTCGCACCCCGTAAGCAAAAGCATTGACAGCGTCAGAACCAACAGTATGCCTTTTTTCATATTTTACCCTTCCTTTCACTCTTTTATGTCTATATATTTTTCTTTTGTCTCTTTTATCCTTGCCCTGCCTGCACAGGCTTCGGCAAGTTCTTTTATGAATTTATCTTCTTCTGAAATTTTCACAAAAACGGAAAATTCAACCTCCTCGGCGTAGTTTGTTTTCTCAACAAAATATCCCCCATTTGATATAAGGTATTGCACTTTCCCCGAAAGGGAATACTCCACCGTTACGGAAAATCCCCGGCACAATACCCTTGTTATTATCCCGGCATTTTTAAGTGCTTCTGACGCCGATGCCGAATACGCCCGAACCAGTCCGCCTGTACCCAAAAGCGTTCCGCCGAAATATCTGGTTACAACCGTTATCACATCTATGACATTTTCACTTCTTAATGTGTCCAAAACAGGCATACCGGAGGTTCCGTTGGGCTCACCGTCATCTGAATACCTTGAAATATTATTCTCGCCGATTATATACGCATAAACGTTGTGGGTTGCATCAGCGTACTGCGAGCGCATCTCCTGCAAAAACCCAAGTGCCTCCTGCTCATTTCGGACAGGCTTTGTATGTGCTATAAATTTCGATTTTTTTTCAACCAAGACTGCTTCGCCAAGTTTCTCTACCGTTTTATAGAATTCCTTTTTTGAAGTTGCCATAGTTTCTCCCTATTATATAATGTAGTTTTTCAGTTTTGCGTATGTTATTTTATCCGCTAAAAGAGATATTTTTACGCCCTCGGGCAGATACTCCTCAGATAAAATTTTCTGATTTTCGTGAAGCTCGTTTACAATATTGCCACAGTTAAACGGCATAAGCACCGTCATTTTCTGCTTTTTACCGGGCGCCGTTTCGGAAATCAGGTTTATCAGCTTATCAAGATTTTTGCCCGTTTTTACAGAAATTCCAACGCTGTTTTTTTCTGTAAACATTTCCTGTTCATTAAGCAGGTCGGTTTTGTTGTAAGCATAAACTGTTGGTTTGCCTCCCGCTCCGATATCCGAAAGCACCGAATCCACTACCTTGATATGCGTTTCGTACTGCGGATTTGACGCGTCTATCACATATATAAGCATATCTGCCTCTGCCGTTTCCTCAAGTGTCGACTTAAATGCCTGCACAAGATGATGCGGGAGTTTTCTTATAAATCCGACGGTGTCGGTGATAAGAATTTTTCGGTTATCGGGAAGAGTTATTGCCCTTGACGTGGTATCAAGCGTTGCAAAAAGTTTGTTTTCCGCAAGAACATCGGCTTCCGTCAGCGCGTTCATAAGCGACGATTTGCCTGCATTTGTATAGCCCACAAGGCACGCCGTTATAACGCCTTCCTTTTTCCGCCTTGTTCGGATAAGCTCTCTGTGTTTTCGGATTTCTTTTATGTCCTCCTCCAGTGCAGAAATTCTGCGGCTTATGTGCCGTCTGTCCGATTCCAGCTTTGTTTCACCCGGTCCGCGCGTGCCTATGCCTCCGCCTGTTCGGCTTAATACCGCTCCCATTCCGCGAAGACGCGGAAGAAGATACTTCTGCTGTGCAAGCTCGACCTGCAATTTTCCCTCTCCGCTTTTTGCCCTTGCGGCAAAAATATCAAGAATAAGTACCGTTCTGTCAATGACCTTGACTTCCAAAAGTTCTGAAAGATTTCTTATTTGCACGGGAGAAAGCTCGTCATCAAATATCACGCTATCTGCATTTTCCGCCGCTATAAGCTGTTTTATCTCACAAAGCTTGCCCTCGCCCATATATGTCGCCGCTTCTATTTCGGATTTGTTTTGAATAACGGTTGCTATAACCTCAGCATTTGCCGTGCCTGCAAGCTCGCAAAGCTCCTCCATCGTTTCCTCTGTCGTATCGGAAAGACTGTCCCTCGCCCCTGTATGCACTCCTGCTAAAATTACCCGTTCTCTTCTTTCTTCCATACAAATACCTCTCCGCTCACATACTATTATCTTCTATTTTTTGCATTTTGTCAATAAATTAGGTGTGTCATTTTTAATTTTTTTTGAAAAAGTGTGGAAATTTTTTCAAAATCGTTATATAATGGTTAAAATGTTGTGTTTTTTGGAGGAAACAAAATGGTAAATGATATTTTAAATGTTTTGGATAACGCAAATACCAAGCTTTCAAACGAAAAAATTGCCGCTATGCTCGGCAAAGACGCAAAGGAAGTGGCGGAAATTATAAAAGGTCTGGAAAAGGAAAATATAATTGTCGGATATAAGACGATGATAAACTGGGACAAAACAGACCGCGATCTTGTAACCTCCATAATAGAACTCAAGGTTTCTCCGCAAAGGGGAGAGGGCTTTGATAAAGTTGCAGAAAAGATTTACAAATACCCTCAGGTAAAATCTCTGTTTCTTATGTCAGGTTCATATGATTTGTGCGTCATAATCGAAGGACAGTCTATGAAAGATGTTGCTCTTTTTGTTGCGTCCAAGCTGGCGCCTATGGACAATGTTCTAAGTACTTCAACAGGTTTTGTTCTTAAAAAATATAAAGATGACGGACCCGTTTATTACAATGATGAAGAAGACTCCAGACAGGTGATAACTCAATGATAGATTATAAAAATGTACTTAATAAAACAGTGCAGGATATC
>JAFZNF010000115.1 GCA_017553025.1 Clostridia bacterium
AAAATGCAACGGCATTTGCAACATCCTCAGGATAGCAAAGGCGTCCTAATGGTGTGTTGTCAATATAACTTTGGCGCACCGCCTCGGGTTCCATACCCTTCATCTTCCCTTCCCAAACAATTTCCCTGTCCTGCATAGGTGTTTTTACCCAGCCGGGACAAACGCAGTTTACAGTAATGTTATATGGCGCAAGACCAATTGCAGATGCCTTGGTCATACCTAAAACACCGAACTTTGAAGCTGTGTAATGCACAAGAGTCGGGTCCGGCTTTACCGCAGCCATTGAACAGGTATTAACTATTCGCCCGCCCTTATCTTTAAGATATGGGATAACCGCCTGTGTGCATATAAACACGCCCTTCATATTTACATCAACATTAAAGTCCCATTCCTTTTCTGTAAGCTCCTCCAAAGGCGCCATAGACGATACACCTGCATTATTGCAAACAATATCAAGCTTTCCGTAAGTTTTATAGACCTTCTCTAAAGCACTGTCAACAGATTTTCTGTCGGTAACATCTACCTTTATTGCCATATGCGCCGGATTTCCGTCTACCGCTTCAAGCGTTTTTACGGTAGTTTCAGCTGCTTCTAAATTTATATCCGTCGCAACCACAACAGCTCCCATCTTTGCAAGACGCTGCGCAATAGCCGTACCCATATTCGGCGCGTGTTCTTCCTTTATGTTTGGATTATACTCGCCTCCATAGCCTGCGCCTGTTATAAATGCGACTTTGCCCATAATCGTTTTTTCCATATTACACACTCCTAAAAAATTAAGAATTTTATATTTTGCAACGACAAAATTATACCATATGACACTTTCTTATTCAATAATTGTTCGACTTGTTTATAAACGAACATTTTTTACCGAAAATCGAACATTTTTATATTGACGCCAGCTTGTTTTTATGATATATTTTATAAATTAAAAGGAGAAAAATTATGGAACTTAACAGCAGACAGAAAAAAATTCTGGAAAACATAAATCGTTACGGAAAAATAAAGGTTTCAAGCACTGCAAAGGAGCTTTTTTTCAGTGAAATGACAATACGCCGCGACCTGAAAATAATGGAAAAGGAAGGACTTTTAAGAAGAACTCACGGAGGTGCTGTTGAAAATTTCTCTACTTTTCAGTACCCTGTCGATTACCGAATGAAAATAAACAAAAATCAGAAGCAGCATTTGGCGTCGCAGGCGAGCAAATATTTAAAGGATAATCAGGTTATATTTTTAAACAGCTCATCAACATTAACATATATTCTTCCGCATCTTATGAAACACAAAAACCTGCAGGTAATCACCAATTCCGTACACCTATTACACTATCTTTCTGCTGTGCATATTCCCTGTTTTTTGACAGGCGGCAAGTATAATGAAATTGAGAGGTGTCTATCGGGCAGGCAAACAGAGGAGTTTTTAAAAGACATAAATCCTGATATTGCATTTTTGTCCTGCGAAGCCCTCTCTGATGACGGATATTTAACCGAAAGCGATAGAGATCTTGCTGAAATCGCTAAAATTGCAGTAAAAAACTCAAAAACCGCTGTGCTTTTGATGGATCGCTCAAAGGTAGGCACGGTATGTACCTATAACATTTGTCATACAGACAGTTTTGACGGTGTAATTTTGTTTTGACAACCAAAAAAACGGTTATTTTTTCAAAATAACCGTTTTTTGCCATTAGCGACACAGGCGACCTGAATTAAAATACCGCTGTTTTTATGCTATAGTCATTTTCTCTGCAACTTTTTTTGTCACAATATTCTCAGGCTGTTTTCCCTCAAAAAATCTTATCATATCTTCAATAAGCGCAAGCGTTATCTTCTCACGCCTGTCATAAGTAGGTCCTGCCATATGCGGGAACAAAATAACATTATCAAGGTTATATAGTGGACTGTCCAAAGGAAGCGG
>JAFZNF010000013.1 GCA_017553025.1 Clostridia bacterium
GAGGCGGAAGTGGCGGATATTATTAAAGGTTTGGAAAAGGACAATATCATTGTCGGTTATAAGACTATGATAAACTGGGAAAAAACCGACTGTGACCTGGTAACCTCCATAATTGAGCTTAAAATTTCTCCGCAAAGAGGCGAGGGCTTTGACAAGGTCGCTGAAAAGATTTATAAGTATCCGCAGGTAAAATCGCTGTTTCTTATGTCGGGCTCGTATGACTTATGCGTTATAATTGAGGGTCAGTCTATGAAAGATGTCGCTCTTTTTGTTGCGTCAAAGCTTGCGCCTATGGACAATGTTTTAAGTACTGCGACGGGCTTTGTACTAAAAAAATACAAAGATGACGGACTCGTTTTTTACAATGATGAAGAAGATTCCAGACAGGTGATAACTCTATGATAGATTATAAAAATGTACTTAATAAAACAGTGCAGGATATCCCCCCCTCGGGGATAAGAAAATTTTTCGACGTAGTTGCTACTATGAGCGACGCAATTTCTCTCGGTGTAGGCGAGCCTGATTTTGTGTCGCCCTGGCCCATACGCGAGGCAGGCATTTATTCCCTCGAAAAGGGACGCACCTACTATACTGCAAATGCAGGGCTTTTGGAACTGCGCGAAGAAATTTGCAACTACACAAACCGTAAATACGGCATTTCTTATGACGCAAAAAGCGAGGTTTTGGTAACTGTCGGCGGCAGCGAGGCAATAGACCTTATGATTCGCTGTGTTGTAAATGCAAAAGATGAAGTCATTATCCCCGAACCCTGCTTTGTTTGCTACAAGCCTTGCGTAGAAATGGCAGGAGGTGTTCCTGTAATAATAGAAACCAAAGAGGAGGACGGATTTCGTCTGCTTCCGCATCAGCTGAAATCTGCCATTACCGAAAAAACCAAGCTCCTTATTCTGCCCTTTCCTAACAATCCTACAGGCGGGATTATGTCAAAAACTGACCTTGAGGCAATAGCAGACGTTCTGCGCGGTACCGATATTATGGTTCTTTCAGATGAGATTTACGGCGAACTGCGTTATGATGAGGAGGGACATACTCCCTTTTCCGCAATAGATGGTATGCGGGAGAGAACCGTTGTTGTAAACGGTTTTTCAAAGACCTTTGCTATGACAGGCTGGCGTCTTGGCTACGCTTTGGGGGCGGCGCCTATAATCAAGGCTATGACAAAAGTGCATCAATACTGCATTATGTCAAGTCCCACAACCAGCCAGTTTGCAGCCATTGAAGCTCTGCGCTCCTGTGATGCAGATGTTTTGCAGATGCGCCGCGAATACAATTACAGAAGGCGCTTTATTGTTGACGGATTTCGCAATATGGGGCTTTCCTGTTTTGAACCTCTCGGAGCTTTTTACGCCTTTCCCTGCATAAAATCCCTGGGAATGACAAGCGAAGAATTTGCAACCGCACTCCTTGAGGAAGAAAAAGTTGCCGTCGTTCCGGGCAACGCTTTCGGCAAAAGCGGAGAGGGTTTCATACGATGCTCATACGCATATTCTATAGATAATATTGAAGAGGCGCTTTTACGCATCTCTCGGTTTGTCAAAAGGCATAAAAATCAGGGGATTTAATAAATCCCCTGATTTTTTATTATTCTTTTTACTTCTTTTATACGCTGTTTTTCGTTCTTTTTCTCGTCTGTAACCACATTCCGTATTGCCTCCAACGTTTCTGCCGCGGCAGAATTTATGCATTCTGCAAGGTTCGTGTCGGAAAGGCTCATTCCGTTCGCCAGAATTTCTCCCATTATTTTTGCCGCCATCGCATTTTGAACGTTCATCTTAATTCCTCCTTTCAGCCCAAAACTGCAAGTTTATTCCGCCGTTTTTATTCTTATAACAACGCTTGTCATATCGTCTCGGTACACTGCCCTTGATTTAGCACCCTCCAAAAATCTTTTTGCCATCTCGCCGTCGCTTGCCGTCCCCGACAAAAACAGTTTTTTTATCCAATCATTTTTCATAACCCCGCTTGACGCTTCGCCTATACCGTCCGAAACCATTAAAATCATATCGCCGTGTGTAAGCATACGCCTTTGCGGCGCAACCTTTATGTTTTCCAAAATCCCTATAGGAAGAGCGCTTGAAGAAATTTCTTCTATTTCGTGTCCTCTTTTTATAAAACTTTGTGCGCTTCCTATTTTTAAAAACTCCGCCTCGCCTGTTACAAGGTCCATTTCCAGTATGTCCGCCGAGGAAAAACTCTCTCTGTCAGCATTTAATGCAAGCGCGGAGTTTATCATATTTACTGCCGATTTTTTGTCTATACCCGAGCACAAAAACTCCGCAAAGAGCCGCGCTGCAAGCGAGCTTATCTCGTGCGCCGTTCTCCCCGAACCCATACCGTCGCACAGAATAACAAAATATTTGTTCCCGTTTTTAAAATGCATTACGGTATCCCCACTTGTTTCCTGACCGTCTCCCGATTCCTGGCAAACCGCGACACTTACCTCATATCTTTCGCTTTCTGTCTCCGTTTTCGGCATAACTGCTACGGTCTGTGACAATCCGTTTATTATACTTGAGAATTCCCCGTACTGGTTTACGGCTATATTTCTGTCAAAAACCGCCTCGCCCTTATAAAGTTCGTTCTGCTTATAAAGCTCGTATATATGCGAAAATTCGCTAAGCATTTTCTCCGAGCGGATACAGGAATTGCAAAATCTCTTCGGGGCATTTGAATAGCTTAAACACCCGTCACGCTCCATTGCTTGTTTTAACTCTTGCATCATACCGTAAGCGATTTCCCTTTCTCCAAAGCACCTTGTTTGGTTTGGACACCCTCTGCAAACACGCTCACGAACAGGTTCA
>JAFZNF010000116.1 GCA_017553025.1 Clostridia bacterium
ACCCGACGGGTAGTATCCGTAAAGGATAATCCCCGGTCTTACCATATCAAGCTGCATTTCGGGATACATCATAATTGCCGCGCTGTTTGCTATATGCTTTATTGGGATTTTAACACCTTCTTTTTCAAGCTTTCCTATAAGGTGCATAAATCTTTCAAACTGCATATAGGTATATTCGGGATTTTTTTCGTCGGCACAGGCAAAATGCGAGAAAATTCCGTTAATTTCTATATTGGGAAGTTTTGATATTTTTACTATTTCATCTATCGTATTTTTATCTTCTGCAATAAATCCTATCCGTGACATTCCCGTGTCAATTTTTATATGGATTTTTGCCGTCTTATCCGATTTTTTTGCTATTTGCGATAGAATATGCGCATCAGAAACATTAAATATTGCAGGCACAACATTAAGCTCCAAAAGGTGCGGAAAGTCGTCTGTTGATACCGCACCCAATATAAGTACGGGCGTATCAAATCCCGATTTTCTTATCTGCGCCGCCTCTTCTATCGTCGCTACAGCAAATGCGTCGGTGCCTGCCTCCAAAAGCGCCCTGCAACACTCTCTATATCCGTGTCCGTACGCGTCAGCCTTTACCACCGACATAATCTTGGTATGCGGTTTCAAAATGCCCTTTATATTGTTAAAATTATACTTTAAGGCATCTATATCTATTTCCGTCCAAGTCCTCATTCTAAATTCCTCTTTATTGTAACATATTTTTTTTCATATTTCCACAGGTAATATGTGGGATATCGCACTTACAATATTGCCTGCCGTCATTGAGGTTTCACCGATACTTCCTGCTGCAAAATCGCCTGCCGCACCGTGAACATATACAGAGAGCACCGCTGCGTCAAACGGATTTTTGCACACAGGCACAAATCCTGCCAAAATCCCTGCCAAAACATCTCCGCTTCCTGCCGTTGCCATACCGCTGTTACCGTTTACATTGACCGATTGTCTGCCGTCGGGTGCTGTTATTATAGTATGATTTCCCTTTAAAACAAGTGTCAATCCATTTTTTACCGCAAAGTCATATGATATATCCATTCGCCTCTCTTCAACTTCGCCCGCGCTAATCCCCAAAAGCCGTGCCATTTCCATAGCGTGCGGCGTCAAAATAGTATTCCCGCCGCACAGTTTTAAAAGCTCTGGCTTTTGGGATAGTGCATAAAGTCCGTCCGCATCTATTATTACAGGTATTCTTGATGCCGCAAGCACATTTTCTAAAATATGTGTGACATACGGTTTTCTTCCTATTCCGTTTCCGAACAGCACGACATCAAAATCGTTTATTTTCTCTATTATTTTAGTATGCTCGCTTTCAAAATCAAGGCTATTAGTCATAGCCTCCACAACATTTTTTTGGACTATGTCATTTATTTCTTTTGGTACACACGCAGTGACAAGTCCCGCACCTGCCATAAATGCCGCTTTTGCAGATAAGCATACCGCTCCTGCCATACCCTCGCTTCCGCCTATAATCAAAACCTTTCCGTAATCGCCTTTATGCGAGTTTCTTTGGCGTTTTGGCATAAGTGATTTTGCTTTTTTTTCGTCTGTCACTTCTGCTTTCACACTGGAAAATACTTCCTTCGGGATTGATATGTCCGCTACTTTTATTTCGCCTGCAAAATCTGCCGCAGGAAATAGCAAAAGTCCTCTTTTATATGCCGCAAATGTCACTGTTTTATCGGCTTTTACCGCATTTTTAAAGACTTTTCCGCTATCAGCGTCTATCCCCGAGGGGACATCGACTGAAAGCACATAGTTCGAAAAGCTGTTTACAATATCAAAAATCCCTAATATCTCCTCTGAAATCTCACCCTTTAAGCCTGTGCCGAAAATCGCATCAATCACGCAATCACTTGTTTTTATATCGTTTTTTATATCGCCGTCGGATAGTGATAAAAACTGCACCGACATATTTTTCAGTATCTCAAAATTAGTTCTTGCGTCGCCTGAAAAGGTGTTCCCGAAAAGGAGATAAATCTTGACTTTTTTGCCCGCGTTTATGAGATGCCGTGCAATTGCAAGTCCGTCGCCTGCATTATTCCCCTTTCCGCACAGCACAACAAAGCTGTTAAATCCAAAAACCTGCCAAGCGCAGGAGATTGCTGCATTTTCCATTAAAACAATGCTTGGAATACCATACTTTTCCGAGGCAGTTTTATCAGCCTCACGCATTTCGGAAACAGTACAAATCTTCATACCGTCTGCCCCTCAACATCTTCAGGTCTTAGTGTTACTAAGCTCGGGCTTGCTTTCTTTATCTCTAAAAGCATTTTTTTGCTCGGCTTAAACAAAAGACGCGTCTTTGTGCCGTTTTTATCAAAATCAACCGCATAAACTCCGTCCTCTATCCCCATTGGCGCCGCGTTAATAATTTTTATATTTTCGGGCGATGTACCGACTGCAGAAGCGCAGGATAGAATTTCCTTTAAATCAATACTTAAAATGCGTTTTCTTGAGCGTTTTGCCATAATTTTATCTATATCAAGTATTGTAGAGGTTACAATATATTCAAATTCTATATCGGTACGTGAAATAAGCCACCACGCTCCATACCATACACCGCATATGAATAAAAAGGAAAACTGCCCCAAAAATAATAGCAGTAAAAACGTAATTAAAACTGCCGCAAGAATCACTGCTACAGTCTGTGCTATCTCTTTTGCATCTTTTTTCTTCTTTACCATATATTCACAAAAAATATCCATTTTATATTTCTCCTTTTATTTTTTTGTATAGCTCTCTTAATGCTCTGCCTCTGTGACTTACTGCGTCCTTTTCTTGGGGTGTTGCCTCAGCAAAGGTTTTTCCTATATCATTAGCAAAGAATATTGAATCATAGCCAAACCCGCCGTTTCCTTTTTCCTCGTAGGTAATATCTCCGAAAACGCGTCCCTCTGCCTCAACGCTTTTTCCGTCGGGAAAGAGCATAACCACACTTGATATAAAAAATGCGCTCCTGTCGCTTTCATTCTCCATTGCTTTTAATAGTTTTGAACGCAGTTCGCTGTCTGTTGCTCCCTCACCTGCAAATCTTGCAGAATATAACCCGGGCGCTCCTTGCAGAGCATTTACACACAGTCCTGAATCGTCTGCAATAACAGGAAGGTTACAAAGCTGTGATACAGCCTTTGCCTTTATCATTGCATTTTCAGCAAAGGTTGCGCCTGTTTCGGGAATTTCAATATTTATGCCCAAATCTTTCATTGTAAACACACGAATGCCCAAATCCTTTAAAATCTCGGCAAATTCTCTTGCCTTTCCGCTGTTATTTGTTGCCGCAACTATCTCCACTTTATTTTTCCCCTTATCAGTCCTTTACTCTTTTATTATACACTTAATACTACTTGCCGTCAACAAAAAAATGTGCTATAATTACGGAAGAATGTTATATTTTGTATTTTTTGAGGGGCAGAACTATGGAGGATAATATTACCCTTTCGGGCAGGGTATACAGCATAATATATCAAAATCCCGCAAACGGGTATACCGTCCTTGAAATTGACTCATCATCTTGCGGTCTTTTTACTGCGACAGGGTATATGCCATATGCTTCAGAGGGCGAAAATCTGTGCCTTACAGGAGATTGGTGTGTTCACCCTGATTACGGCGAGCAGTTCCGCGTTATCTCCTATGAAACAATACTGCCTACTGATGAAAGCTCGATTTTAGAATATCTTGCATCAGGGGTCATATACGGAGTGAAGACAGCTACGGCAAAAAAAATAGTGGACTATTTCGGTGCTGACGCTCTTAATGTTATGCTTAATGAGCCGTTAAGGCTCAGTGAAATTAAGGGGATTTCCGTTTCGCGTGCCGAAAAAATCGGAAAGTCTTACTTAGAACTCCAGTCAATGCAGAGCATAGTTGTATTTTTACAGCAGTACGGACTTCCCCCAAGCCTTGCGGTAAAAATACACCGCAGTCTGGGCTCTTCTGCGATATCAGAAATAAGGGAAAATCCGTACATTTTATGTGAAGAAATTGACGGCATATCATTTAAAACCGCAGACAGTATAGCATATGCGCGGGGTATGTCAAAAACCTCGCATCTCCGTCTGCGCTCAGGCATAAAATTCATCTTAAAATCAGAGGCATATGATTTCGGGCATACCTGTCTGCCTTTTGAAATGCTAAAATCCAAGGCTCAATCAAAATTATCTGTATCAGAAGATGACATATCTTCACAAATTGACGCTCTTTGTCAGGCAAAGGAACTAATTACAGATGACGGTTTCTGCTATCTTCCGTATTTTTTTGAAGCGGAACGCTATGTCGCATCGCGTATCCGCTCTTTGGGTGCTTTCTCGCCTCCCCTTTTTATGAGCGAGAAGGAAATGGAGAATATAATCTGCTGCGTGCAGGAGGACAGCAGTATAACGCTTGATTCTAAGCAGCGGCTTGCCGTTTTGGAGTCTGCGCGTCATAATGCAGTCGTTATAACAGGCGGACCAGGTACGGGAAAAACAACAACAATAAATGCAATAATCAGGGTTTTTGGCGCTATGCACTTATCCATCGCCCTTGCGGCGCCGACAGGACGCGCTGCAAAGCGTATGACAGAGGTTACGGGGCTTGAGGCTAAAACCATTCACCGTCTTTTGTGTGTTCAGCCTGATGAAAATTCGGGTTCGGCAAGGTTTATGCATAACGAAAGCAACCCTCTTCCCTACGATGCGATAATACTTGATGAAGTCAGTATGATAGATATTCAGCTTATGCACAGTTTCCTGCGTGCGGTAAAAAAAGGCGCAAAGGTGATATTTTCAGGCGACAGCGACCAGCTACCGTCAGTAGGACCCGGAAATGTTCTTGACGATATCTGCAAAAGCGGATGTATACCCGTTATACGCCTTACCCATATATTCCGTCAGGCACTTGAAAGCCTTATAATCACAAATGCTCATAAAATCAACTCAGGGATTATGCCTGAAATTGACAGGCACGACAATGATTTCTTCTTTATGAGAAGGTCAGACAGCGATGCCGCTGCCCTTACCATATGCGATTTATACGAAAACCGGCTTCCGAAAAGCTACGGCATAAACCCGACATTATCAATACAAGTGCTTTGCCCGTCAAAAAAGGGAACAGCGGGTGCTTTTAACCTTAATCGCCTGCTGCAGGAGCATATAAACCCCAAAAGCGACCTAAAGGCAGAATATGCTTACGGAAAAACCATATTCCGCACAGGGGATAAAGTTATGCAGATAAAAAATAATTATGATATTTTATGGGAAAAGGAAAACGGCGAAAAAGGCTCAGGAATTTTTAACGGGGATATGGGCATTATCGAAAGCCTTTCAGTAAAAGACAGACAAATGATTATAGTATTTGATGACGGGAAGCGCACAGAATACAGCCTTTCTGACCTTGACTCATTAGACCTTGCATATGCTATAACAGTTCATAAAAGTCAGGGCAGCGAATTTCATACCGTCATTATGCCCATATGCCGCAGTGCGCCTATGCTTATGTGCCGAAATCTTTTATACACGGCGGTAACAAGAGCGAAAAGTATGGTTATTATGGTAGGCTCACCCGCTGTATGTGAGAAAATGGTTGAAAACAACTATGAACAAAAGCGTTTTTCGGGACTTTTAAAGAAACTAAATGAAAATTACAATATCTTTGAGCTATAAAACTACTGCCGAAAAACTTCGGCAGTATTTTTAACGAACATTACCCTAACCGCAAAGAAGCTCTAACGCTTTTTGGAGCTGTGTATCCTCTGATAATTCCATTTCTGAAATTGCCTTTTTAGAGTCTGGCAAAACCTCAATATCAGGTTCTATCCCTATACCGTGGATACATACTCCGCTTGGAGTATAGTATTTTGCAGTGGTTATAGACATTCCCGAGCCGTCAACAAAGGAAAATACCGATTGTACTATTCCTTTTCCATAACTTTTTGTGCCGACAACCGTTGCTTTTTCATTATCCTTTAATGCGCCCGTCAAAACCTCGGAGGCTGAGGCACTTCCGCCGTTTATCAGAACAACTATCGGCACGTCAACCGAGTCTGCATCTGATTTTACATCTTTTCTTCTGCCATTCTTATCCTCTGTATAGGTTATAAGCGTTTCGGGAAGAAGTTTATCTGCGATTTTGCATACCGAATCAAAATCTCCCCCGGGATTATCTCTCAAATCTATGATAAGTCCCGTCATTCCTGCAGTCTTTAACGCTTCTAAATGCTCGCAAAACTCATCATATGTGCTTTTTCCGTCCTTTCCCATACCTATTTCAAAACCCGTAATTCTCATATATGCAGTATTATTGGGAAGCATTTTTGACTTAACGCTGATTTTTGTTATTTTCCCTCTTGTGACCGTAAATTCCTGTTCTTCCCCGCCGTCACGCGCCACACCGATAACAACGCTTGATCCTTCCTCGCCTGCTTTCAGGTATGTAGCAGCCTCCGAAAGCTGGGAGGCCGTATACACAGTTTCGTCAATACTCTTTATAACATCTCCCGATTTCAGACCCGCTTTCTCTGCAGGGCTATCCTCCATAGGCGAAATTACAATAAGCTGGTTGTTCTCCATATCTGCGCCCAAGGTTGCGCCTATTCCGACATAGCTTGAAAATACATTATCCTTATATGCGTTAAACTCATCTTTTGGATAATATGAAGTATACGGATCCCCTGTTGATGCTGCCATACCTATCAGGGCATAATCGTTCATTTTCTCCTCGTCCACATCGTAAATGCAATAGTCTTTGAGCATCTTCGAAACTGCCGACATTTTGGAATTTCCGCCGCCCATACCCCCAAAACTCAAAATATCCTTAACCGCGCTTGTTAAAAACGCCGTTACAAGCGCAGTAATCAATACTGTAAGAATTGTGTTTTTCTTAGCTAATTTCACCTTTTAAGACCTCCAAAAGTTTAAGTATATTCTATTTTATGCAGATTTTGGGATAATATTATAGGGGCGTTTCCGCCCCATACTTTTAAAGATATCCTGCTGGATTTACGGTATTTCCGTTAATTCTGACCTCAAAATGCAGATGGTTTCCCGTCGAGTTACCCGTCGAGCCGACCTTTGCTATCGTCTGCCCGCGTTTTACCGATTGCCCTGCGCTCACCAAAAGACTGCTGCAATGTCCGTAAAGAGTCACATACCCGCCGCCGTGATTTATAGTAACGCAGTATCCGTACCCGCTGTTCCAGCCTGCAGTGAGCACCACTCCGTCCTCTGCCGCAAGTATTGATGTTCCGTACGGCGCGGCATAGTCAATGCCTGTATGCAGCTTTTTAGTTCCCGTTATGGGGTGAATTCTGTATCCGTATGTACTTGAAATTCTTGTATAACTCGTAAGCGGAAAACCGAATTTCCCGTTTCCTGAATATTTTACTGTCTGTTGAGATGATGACTTAAGTGCAGAATTTATCTGATTTTGCAATTCCTTTGCCGCTTTCTCCTGAGCCGCCTCCTGCTTTTTAAGTTCGTTTATATCCTTACTTAAAGCATCTATTACCTTCTGATACTCAGATTGCTTTGACTTTATCTGGTTTTGTTTTGCCTCAAGTATGTCCTGCGCCTCTACCTGTTCATTCTTTTCCTTTTCAACAATTTCCTTTGCTGCATTTATCTCCTCAATCTGCGCACGGTAATTATCCATTATGCTGTTATCGTGCTTTAATATTGACTCAACTACTGCTATACGTGTAAAAAGGTCGGAAATCCCCGTGGATTTTAAGATAAGCTCCAAATATGACTCAGTACCGCTTTCGTAAATTACCTTCATTCGCTTTTTAAGGCGCTTATCCGTTGCTTTAAGTTCGGTATCAAGTGCTTGTATTTCATTATTCTTTTCATCTATCTCAGCGTTTTTTTCATCTATAACGCTTTGAATTTTATCAATATCCGCCTGCAGTCCCGCAATTTCGATATCCAAGGAGTCTTTCTGCGCTTTCTGTGAATTCTTTTCCGCCTGCTTGCTTTGAATTTGCTTTTTTGTCTGCTCTGTCTTTTTCTGACTCTCTGCAAGCTCATTCTTTAAATCGTTTACGCTCTTTGCGGCATATACGGCTGACGGAAAGGTTAATGCAAGCACCAGAATTACGGATATGATTTTTTTACGCATAATCTTGCACCCCCTATACGTGCAGATATCTTCTCATAGATATACCGCTCCCCAAAACTCCTATAATACAGCCGAATACCACAAAAATTACCGCAACAATCGGCAAAATCTGCCACATTCCGATAAGTTCTATTGTACCTATGCCAATCCCTGCTACATACTTCAAAAGTGCAAAATATCCCCAAAATACCACCAAAAATGCCAAAAGTGCGCCAAAAAATCCTATAATCATACCTTCAAGCAGAAACGGACCTTTTATAAATCTGTCGGTCGCACCGATATATTTCATTATATTTATCTCTTTTCTGCGGTTAAATACAGTAAGGCGTACGGTATTCGAGATAATTACTATGGCAATAATCAAAAGCACAAGCATAATTGCCATACTGAACCTTTTCACAATCTTTGAAAGGTTTAAAACCATATTTACAATATCCTGCTTATTTACAATCTTTTCCACATCCTGAATTTTCTCAAGCTCAGAAACGGTTGTATCGGTATTTTCAATACTTTCAAGAATTATTTTATATGAGTCGCTGAAAGGGTTGTCATCCTCAAATCCCGACAGTAGCTCTGCATCTTCGCCAAACATATCATTTTTCGCATAGGCAAGCATATCCTCTTTTGTAAAAAGAGAAGCCTCTTTGACATTTTCTATTTTAAGTATCTCTTCACCAATTTGTGCGACACGCTCGGCACTCGTTCCTTTGTTTATATAAAGCTGTACCTCGCACTGGTCCTCAATTTTTGATGTAAAAGCGTTCACATTCATCGAAATTATTGCAAAAACACCCAAAATTACAAGGCAGGAGGCGATTGTAAAGAGCGATGCAACGCTCATAAGACCGTTACGCAAAACATTCTTTTTTGCCTCGGAAAAGGAATATTTAAGCTTGGACATTCTCATTATATTCACCTCCGACCTCATCTCGGACAATATTTCCGTCACATATTTCAATTACACGCTTTTTCATAGCGTCGACAATATCCTTTGCGTGAGTTGCCATAATTATTGTTGTTCCCATACGGTTTATCTCTTCAAAAATTTCCATAATTTCCATAGCTGTTTTTGGGTTCAGGTTTCCCGTAGGCTCGTCCGCAATCAGAATGAGCGGGTGATTTACAAGAGCCCTTGCAAGAGACACCCTCTGCTGTTCTCCGCCCGACAGCTGTCTTGGGAGCATCTTTGCTTTATAATTAAGTCCCACTTCGCTCAAAACCTCGGGTACGCGTTTCCTTATTTCGCGCTTCGATGCTCCTACAACACGCATTGCAAATTCAACATTTTCATATACTGTTCTGTCCTCTAAGAGGCGGAAATCCTGAAAAACCACGCCCATTTTTCGGCGCAGATAAGGTATTTCCTTATCCGGAAGTTTTGTAATATCAATACCGTCTAAATATACCTCGCCCTCCGTCACATTTGTTTCACGCATAATAAGTTTTGTGATTGTGGTTTTTCCTGCTCCTGAAGAGCCAACCAAAAAAACAAACTCGCCGTTTTCTATCTTGAAATTTGCATTTTCAAGAGCAATAACGCCTGAATCTTCAAACTCTTTTTTTACATTGACAAATTCAATCATAGTTTATCTCCTAAACACAGAAAATGCGGTCTCTAAA
>JAFZNF010000117.1 GCA_017553025.1 Clostridia bacterium
ATACCTCCGATAATACAAGACCATTTACACCCGCTAAAATCAATTTTTTTGCAATATGATTACCCCCGCCGCAATATATTTCCCCCAAGGTGCATGACTGATAAATGGGATTCATGCCACATGAACTGTCAAAAAATAATCCCCGACAGAATGTCCTGTCGGGGATTATTTGCAATTATTCTTTATCTCTATTCGGCCTTGCAGATTTCGCCGTAATCTATATCCATGGCTAGGTTGAACGTCGTGCCCGGGTATGCTCTTTCGAGATCCTTTTGGATTTCGTCGCATACAGCGCGGCGGCTTTCGGCGTCAAAGCCTATGACAACGTCAAATCTGATTGAGTTTTCGTTTTTATTGTAGTAAAAGCCGTGTACCTGCTTTGCGTGTTCGTGCGACAGCACGCGGCTTGCAATTTCCTCTCTTAATCTTTTAACCTCCGGATCCTTTGTGTCTATGGAGTAGACACCGATTGCTGTAAGGATAACGTTGTGCTTTTGGTACACCTCGACCGCAATCGCGCGATTAAGCTCGTCAAGCTCTGTAACGGTGAGATTGTCCTCAACCTCGATATGAACCGACCCGTTATATGTATCCGGTCCGTAGTTGTGGAGGATTAAATCGTACGCTCCCCTTACCTGCGGGAAGGACCTTACAGTCGCCTTGATTGCCTGGAGAAGCTCTATGTCTCCCGGCTCGCCGAGGAGCTTTGAAACCGTCTCGGAAAGCATCTCTATACCCGCCTTTATGATGGCAACGGATATGAGTGCACCGAGATACGCCTCGAGCGATATCCCTGCAAAGGTAAAAATAAGCGCCGCCGCCAAGGTTGCCGCCGATATTACCGCATCAAGCAGTGCATCCTTTCCGGAATTTACAAGCGAATCCGAATTGACCTTTTCACCGTTTGCCTTTACAAAAAGGCCAAGGCCTATTTTAACCAAAACCGCAACCGCCACTATGATAAGTGAAATCGTCGAATAGTCCGGTGTCACCGGATTTATTATCTTTTTGATTGATTCGACCAGAGATGTTATGCCCGCATAGAGAACCAGCCCGCCTATTGCAAGTGCGCTGATATACTCGACTCTGCCGTGGCCGAACGGGTGCTTTTTGTCGGCTTCGCGCCCCGCTACCTTTGCACCCACGATGGTTATTACCGAGCTAAGCGCATCGGACAGGTTGTTTACCGCATCGAGCACGATTGCTATGGAATTACTGAGAAATCCCACGCCTGCCTTGAATGCCGCAAGCAGTATATTTGCCATTATACCGATAATACTGGTGCGTATTATCGTTTTCTTTCTTTGATCCTCATCAAACATTGCTTTCACCTACCTATAATTCTGCCTGAAAAATTTTCATGTCTGCTCTTATTATACACCGCTTCACATTCCTATTTCAATCAGGAATCGTAATGGATCATAACGCCAAAAATAAGGGTTTGAAGAATTACCTGTGGGAAAACATACATTCGAGCTCTGATAAAAATGTTCATGAAAATGAATGTTTTTGTGGGTGAAATATCGATACTATAGGAATAGAATAGATATGCATTAATCAAAGAATGATTATTTTTTAACATCTGGACAGGAGCGGAAATGAAAGATATAAGTTTGATGACAAAAGAAGAATTCGACCGATATGGCCATAACCGTATGAAAATAATGCTAAAAATGAAGAAGCAGTCTGAGGTATGCCTTCAGAAGAGGCCCACACCGCTTCAGGATATTATATTGCAGACAGCGGAAAATCATCTTTCAAGATGTGAGCAGCTGTTCGGTATAAGCCGATATGACAGGCGGCTTACAAAATATCTGTGATTGTCATGTCTTTTTGTTCCAGAGTATGGTAGAATACC
>JAFZNF010000118.1 GCA_017553025.1 Clostridia bacterium
AAACGGCGAGTTTACGGTTGCAAAGAGCGAAATTGATACAATAACAAAAGCAGACATTCGTGAAAGACTTTTGGAAATTGCCGATAAGAGATATAAAGAGCAATGCGAACTTTTTGGCGACAATATGCGCGAAATTGAGCGCGTAATGATGCTGCGCGTTGTTGATACTCTTTGGATGGATCATCTGGACGAGATGGAACACGTAAAGCGCGAAATCGGCCTCCGAGCATACGGACAGCACGACCCTGTAATTGAGTACAGAAATGTAGGAAGTGAGCTTTATGAGGGAATGCTGGATGCCATAAAGCGCGATACGGTAAAATATGTGCTTGGCGTAAAGCCCAAGCCGCAGACAGAAATAAGGCGTGTTCAGGTAGCAAAACCGCTTGATACAGGCGGTGACGGTTCGCTTTCCAAAAAGCCGATATCGGCAAAGAAAACTCCTGGCAGAAACGATCCCTGTCCTTGCGGCAGCGGAAAAAAGTATAAGCATTGCTGCGGAAGGTAGGAAGAGTTTTTTATGTTAGAGTATGAACAGTTAAAGCAGGAGCTTTCAGCACTTGAAAAGTCTATAAGCGATTTGGAGGCATCTCTTGATATTGCAGGTAAAAATGAAAAGATTGCGGAGCTTGAAAAAGAGGCGGCTTCACAAGATTTTTGGGACGATATGGAAAATTCTCAAAAAGTCCTGCAAAAAACCAAGCAATTAAAGGATAAAGTTTCGGCTTATGAAAACTTAAAAGCTGCGTGGGAGGACGCACTCGTTTTAATCGACCTCGCAAACGAGGAAAATGACGAGAGTATGCTCCCCGAGGTAAAGAAAACGGTCGCGGAAATAACCGAAACTGTAGATAAAATGACGCTTGAAACCTTGCTTTCGGGAAATTATGACAGATGTAACGCAATTATGACATTCCACGCAGGCGCAGGCGGAACAGAGGCACAGGATTGGGTTGAGATGCTAATCAGAATGTATCAGATGTATGCCCAAAAGAACGGCTATACAACCGAAACTATCGATATTCTGCCTGGGGACGATGCGGGAGTTAAAAGTGCGACAATTTCGATAAACGGACTAAACGCTTACGGATATCTAAAGGCAGAAAAGGGTGTTCATAGATTAGTCAGAATTTCCCCGTTTGATGCGTCGGGAAGACGTCACACGTCTTTTGCGTCAATCGAGGTTATGCCCGAAATTGATGACGAAATAGAGATAACCATACGTCCTGAGGATATAAAGGTGGATACATACCGCTCCTCGGGCGCAGGCGGTCAGCATATAAATAAGACTGATTCTGCGGTAAGAATTACGCATATCCCTACAGGTATTGTTACCTCCTGCCAAACTCAAAGGTCACAGCATCAGAATAAGGACTATGCAATGAAGATGCTGAAGGCAAAACTTGCCGAAATTGCAGAGCAGCAGCAAAAGGAAATGATTGAGGATATTAAGGGTGTGCAAAAGGAGATTGCGTGGGGAAGCCAAATCCGCTCGTATGTTTTCCACCCGTATAATCTTGTCAAAGACCATAGAACAGGCTTTGAAATGGGCAATATCGGCGCAGTTATGGACGGCGATTTGAACGGCTTTATAAACGCATACTTGCGCGCTGCAAGTTTGGGACAGCTGGAAGTGAAGTAAAAACCGACTTTAGGAGGAAATATGAAAAACACATTTTTATCACTTTGCGTAATTTTATGTATGCTGCTCGGCTTTGCGGTTGTGCCTGCAAGTGCGACAATAGTTAGCAACGGCACTTGCGGCGACAATCTCACTTGGACGCTTGACGATAACGGTAGACTTACCATAAGCGGTACGGGTACAATGACGGACCATGCTTGGAACGGTTC
>JAFZNF010000119.1 GCA_017553025.1 Clostridia bacterium
AGCAAAAAACGCCGGAAATATCATAATGAAAAATCTGATGGACTTTTGCATTGGAACGGTAATGTTTGTATTTTTGGGATTTTCCCTTATGATGGCGGAAAATTACATTTTCGGATTTATCGGCGTGCCAAATTTGCAGATTTTCACAAACTTCGGCGAATTTATTAAGACTAATGCGTCAAGTTTTGTCTTCAATCTGGTTTTCTGTGCGACTGCGGCGACTATCGTATCGGGCGCAATGGCAGAGCGTACAAAATTCATATCCTACTGCATATATTCGGGCGTTATTTCGCTTATCGTATATCCTGTTGAGGCAGGCTGGGTATGGAATGAAGCTGGCTGGCTTGTAAAGCTCGGATTCCTCGATTACGCAGGCTCTGCGGCAATTCATACAGTCGGCGGTGTTGCAGCTCTTATCGGTGCTACAAGATGAGGGCCGCGAAGCGGTAAATACAAAAAAGATGCTGCGGGAAAGGTAATAAAGGTAAACGCTATCCCCGGTCACGCAATCACAATCGGAGCACTCGGCTGTTTCATTTTATGGTTCGGCTGGTACGGATTTAACGGCGCCGCCGCAAAGAGTATTCCTGAGCTTGGCTCGGTATTCTTAACAACAACTATAGCGCCGTCTGTTGCGACCGTTACTTGTATGATATATACTTGGCTGAAAAACGGAAAGCCTGACGTTTCGATGTGCTTAAACGCATCTTTGGCGGGTCTTGTTGGAATTACGGCTGGCTGTGATGCACTTGATGCATTTGGCGCGATAATAGTAGGTATAATTTCGGGGATTTTAGTGGTTGCGGTTGTTGAATTTCTGGATTTAAAACTTCATATAGATGACCCAGTAGGTGCTGTAGGTGTTCATATGGCAAACGGAATTTGGGGAACACTCTCCGTAGGGCTTTTGGCAAACCCCGATGCTCCCGCAGGACTTAAAGGACTTTTATATACAGGAAACGCAAGACTTTTGGGCGTTCAGCTTTTGGGAATTTTGTCAATCGTTTTGTGGACAACGGCTACGATGCTTATAACCTTTAATGTAATAAAGAAAACGGTCGGACTCCGCGCAAGTGCGGAAGAAGAAATTATGGGACTTGACCTGACCGAGCACGGACTTCCGAATTCTTATGCGGATTTTGCGGCAGCAACGCATATTGAATATAACGAAGATGCACCGACAAAGGTACTTGGCGATGTTCCTGTTTCCGAGGCGGTTGAGGTGCAGAAGATGCCGACCTTTACAGAAGAACGCACAAATAAATTTACCAAGATTGAAATTATCTGTAAAGAGCGAATGCTTGAAAGCCTCAAAAACAGCCTTATCGATATAGGAATTACCGGTATGACGGTATCGCATGTTATGGGTTGCGGTATCCAAAAAGGTAAGCCTGAATACTACCGTGGCGTTGAGGTTGAGCCGAGCCTTATGCCGAAAATCCAGGTGGATATTGTTGTTGCAAAAGTGCCTGTAAGGCAGGTTATTGAAACGGCTAAAAAGGTGCTTTACACAGGTCACATTGGAGACGGAAAGATATTCGTTTATGATGTTGAAAATGTTGTAAAGGTAAGAACGGGCGAAGAAGGTTATGACGCCCTGCAAGATGTCGAGTAGTATATTATCCCAAGCCGCAAAGTGCGGCTTGGGAAGTTTGGGATTTTAAGGAGATACAGCTTATGTGTTCAATTATGGGATACTGCGGAAAAGACGCAGATTTTGATATATTTAAAGCAGGACTTTTGAAGACGCAGTCAAGGGGCCCTGATGATATGAGAATTATAGATACAGGTTCAGGGCTTTTAGGCTTTTTGCGGCTTTCAATTATGGGACTTCATCCGCAAGGTATGCAGCCGTTCTGCTTAGACGGCAGCTTTGTAGTATGTAACGGGGAGATTTACGGCTATGAGAAAACAAAAGCAGACCTAAAAAGAAAAGGCTATACTTTTAAAAGCGACTCCGACTGTGAGATTTTGCTCCCGTTATATAAAGAATACGGCGTAGAAATGTTTAAGGATTTGGACGCTGAATTTGCACTCATTATCTATGACGGCAAAACAAGCGAATATATTGCCGCACGCGACCCTATCGGCATTCGTCCGCTTTTTTACGGTTATGATGAAAAAGGCACAATAATGTTTGCAAGCGAGCCAAAAAACCTTATGGGCATTTGCGGAAAAATTATGCCGTTTCCGCCCGGACATTACTATAAAAACGGCGAATTTATCTGCTATCGTGACGTAACAGATGTTAAAAAATATGTAGATGATGATTTGAAAACTATATGTGAGAATATCCGCGAAAAGCTCGTTTTGGGTATCCAAAAAAGGCTTGTCGCAGACGCAAAGGTCGGATTTTTGTTAAGCGGCGGTCTTGACAGCTCACTCGTTTGTGCGGTTGCCGCAAAAGAGAGCAAAAAGCCGATCAAAACCTTTGCAATAGGTATGAGCGAGGACGCTATAGACTTAAAATATGCAAAGCAGGTAGCGGACTATATCGGAAGTGAGCATAAGGAAGTTATAATCAATAAAGACATAGTTTTAGATAACTTGGAAAAGGTCATAGAGATACTTGCAACATATGATATCACAACGATAAGGGCAAGTATGGGAATGTACCTGATCTGTAAGGCAATTCACGAACAGACCGATATAAGAGTTTTATTAACGGGCGAGATTTCGGACGAGCTGTTCGGATATAAATATACCGATTTTGCGCCAAGCGCAGAGGAGTTCCAAAAGGAGGCCGTAAAAAGAATTAAAGAACTTTATGCATATGATGTACTTCGTGCGGACAGGTGCATAAGCGTAAACTCATTGGAAGCAAGAGTGCCCTTTGGCGACCTAAATTTTGCGGAATATGTAATGAGCATAAATCCCGAAAAGAAGATGAACATTTACGGCAAAGGCAAGTATTTGCTAAGAAAAGCCTTTGAGGGCGACTATCTGCCGTACGAAATTCTATGGCGCGAAAAAGCGGCGTTTTCCGACGCTGTCGGGCACTCAATGGTGGATTATTTAAAGGAATACGCAAACGGTTTATATACAGATGCGGAATTCGAAGAGAAATGTAAAAAATACGATTTTGCAAGACCTTTTACAAAGGAATCGCTATTGTACCGTGAAATTTTTGAAAAATACTATCCGCAACAGGCTGAAATGGTGCCTGATTTTTGGATGCCTAATAAAAACTGGGAAGGCTGTAATGTAAACGATCCATCAGCAAGAGTGCTGTCAAACTATGGTGCAAGCGGCAAATAAACGGAGGTAATAACTGTGCAGAAAATTCTCGTTTTGGACTTTGGAGGACAATATAATCAGCTTATCGCGCGCCGTGTGCGTGAAAATAATGTTTATGCGGAGATTAAGCCTTATAATAATGTAACGGTTCAGGAAATTCGTAAAGAGGGATATAGGGGCGTTATTTTAACGGGCGGTCCTAACAGCGTATATGATAGCGCGTCGCCGCATTTTGATAAGGAACTCTTAAATGTGGGTATTCCCATTTTGGGTATTTGTTACGGATGTCAGCTGCTTGCATTTATGGCAGGCGGAAAGGTCACGAGTGCCGCAGACAGCAGTGAATACGGCAATACGGACCTTACCGTATTTGATAATATTTTGTTTAAAGATGTTCCCGAAAAATCCGAATGTTTTATGAGCCATACCGATTATATAAATGAAGTGCCAAAAGGATTTTCGGTAATTGCAACTACTTCCAAATGCCCTGTAGCTGCGATGTGCGACGAAAAAAGAAAAATATACGGTATGCAGTTTCATCCCGAGGTCACGCATACAGTTCACGGTAAACAGATTTTTCATAATTTCCTTTTTGAAATCTGTGAGTGCAGCGGCGACTGGCAAATGGATAATTTTATAGAAAATTCCATAGAAAAATATAAAAAAGAACTTTCGGGCAAAAAGGTTATTTTGGCATTGTCGGGCGGTGTTGACTCATCTGTTGCGGCTGTACTTCTTCATAGGGCTATAGGGCAAAATCTTATATGCGTATTTGTGGACCACGGACTTTTGAGAAAAGACGAGGGCGATTTTGTTGAGAAAACTTTTAAAGGGAAGTACGGAATAAACCTGATCAAAGTAAATGCCGAAGACGAATTTTTGGATAAATTATCGGGCGTTACCGAGCCTGAACATAAGCGGAAAATTATCGGAGAAGAATTTATAAGAGTATTTGAGCAGGAAGCCAAAGAAATCGGAAAGGTTGATGTTCTGGCACAGGGAACGATCTACCCCGATGTGATAGAGAGCGGAAAGGGCAATTCCGCAGTTATAAAAAGCCATCATAATGTTGGCGGACTTCCCGATGTTATCGCTTTTGAAAAAATAGTTGAGCCTCTTCGGGACTTATTTAAGGACGAGGTAAGAAAAGTCGGGTTAAAGCTTGGTATTCCCAAAGAGCTTGTATGGCGTCAGCCCTTCCCGGGACCGGGACTTGCAGTAAGGGTAATCGGTGAAATAACAAAAGAAAAACTTGATTTATTGAAAGATGCGGACGCGATTTTCAGGGAAGAGATAGAAAAAGCGGAAATAAAAAATGCAAACCAGTATTTTGCTGTTATCACAGACCTAAAAAGCGTCGGCGTTATGGGAGATGCGAGAACATACGGATATACAATAGTGCTCCGATGTGTTACTACAGATGATTTTATGACAGCGGAATGGACAAGACTTCCATATGAAGTTCTTGGAAAAGCGTCGAACAGAATTACAAATGAAATAAGCGGAATTACAAGGGTTGTTTATGATATAACTTCAAAACCGCCCGCAACGGTAGAATGGGAATAAAAACGAGGTAGGTTAACTATGAAAGGTTTATATGACGAAAGATTTGAACACGATGCCTGCGGTATCGGAGCCGTTATAAATATCAAGGGCAAAAAAGAGCATAAGGTCGTAGACGACGCTTTAAAAATCGTGGAAAAATTGGAGCATAGAGCAGGAAAAGACGCTACTGGCGAAGTCGGTGACGGCGTCGGAATAATGGTGCAGATTTCGCACGATTTCTTTGCAAAAAATAGCGGCTTTGAGCTTGGAGGCGAGCGCGATTACGGAGTCGGTATGTTCTTTTTCCCACAGGATACGCTAAAACGCAGGCAGGCTATGAAAATGTTTGAACTGATAGCCGAAAAAGAGGGTGTTTCGGTCATCGGCTGGCGCTGCGTTCCGACAAACTCTGAAATCTTGGGCAAAAAAGCAAAGGACAGTATGCCGTATATTATGCAATGCTTTGTAAAAAGACCTGAAAATGTCGCAAAAGGCATAGATTTCGACAGAAAACTCTATATAATACGCAGAGTTTTTGAGCATAGCAATGAGGATACTTATGTCGTTTCGCTGTCATCAAGGACGATTGTGTATAAAGGAATGTTTTTGGTAGGACAGCTCAGGAATTTTTATTTAGACCTTCAGAGCGAAGACTATAAATCGGCTATTGCGATGGTACATTCGCGATTTTCCACAAACACAAATCCGAGCTGGGAGCGTGCGCACCCAAACAGATTTTTACTGCATAACGGCGAGATAAATACAATAAGAGGTAATGTTGACAGAATGATTGCACGTGAGGAAACAATGAAGTCCTCAGTTTTAGCGGACGATATGGATAAAATCCTGCCTGC
>JAFZNF010000120.1 GCA_017553025.1 Clostridia bacterium
CGAGAGATATTGTTCGCTTTTAAGACACCTGCGGAATTCCTCTGTTCCTTCGGCAGAATAAACAGGGGATTCATATTCGGAAAACACCTTCCAAGCAAGATCTAATGCCATTTGAGTTTCGTCTTCCGATAATTTGCGTATTGCAAAACTGTTTTTGTAATCATCCCTTAAAAGCCTCGTAATATGCTCTGTGCGTATGTCATCCATCAACTTCCAATAAATGTCCTTATTTGTGTGATGATAGACAAATCCGCATTTTTCCTGAACACGCTTTGACCTTTCATTACCGTCAAAATAACCGCACCAAAGCGTTTCGAGGTGCAAATCCGCAAATGCATGGTGAACGAGTTCTCTTGTCGCTTCGGGAATCAGACCTTGTCCCCAGAATGGCACGCCGATCCAATACCCGATTTCCCCTTGTGTATCGGGCAACCCGATATTGCTTTGTTCTCCAACCATAAGACCGATACTTCCGATTGCCTTATTGTCTTCTTTCAGGCAAACAGCGTATGTTTCAGGTGCTGATAAAACCGTTTTAATAATCTCCCTGCTGTTTTCCACACTCGTGTGCGGCGGCCATCCGGCGATCGGACCTACTTTAGGATTGCTTGCATACTTATATAAAGTTTCTGAATCACTTTCTTCCCAAGGGCGTAAAATGAGACGTTCAGTCATTAATATCATTATTTTTTTCCTTTTTTACGAGTTCTTTGAAAATTGCATCTTTATCAAACTTACCGTCAGACAGTCCCGGTATTTCCTTATATGCCTTGCAAATCGAAAGGCTGAATTCTGTGAAAATTGCACTTATCTGCTCGTCGGTATAAGGACATTCGCCGATTGCAATCATTGTAGTAAAACCATACGCCACCAGCCACAAATCACGAAAGTATTTATCGGCTGTGTCCGCATCCATATTATAAATCCGCATCAGCGATTCTCGTGCCAAATCCTGTGATAGCTTAAGTCCTTCCATAACTCCGCCGCGTACACCATCGGGTGGGGTCAAAAACAAATATTTGTAAAGGTTTGGTTCATCTTTTGCAAAACGAAGATACTGTTGTCCCACGCCTAAAAACGGTATTTCCGCTTTTAAGCCGTTTTCAACATACTCTTTATACAGATCCTTGGCATAAAAATATACCTCTCTTTTAAGATCCTCCACCGTATCGAAGTATGTAAAAAGCGGTCTTGAAGACGCTCCCAGCGTTGCGCCTACCTCTCTTGCGGTAACGGCGGCGATCCCTTTTTCTCTTGTAATTTTAACGGCAGCTTCAATAATTTCGTTTGAAGTAAACTTTACTTTAGGCGGCATAAAATCTCCCTTTCGATTTGCAACATTTGTTACGCAACACATGTTGTTTATAACTGATTATACCTACGTATATGCATTTTGTCAATATTTTTTTAGAATTTATTAAAAAAAGCATGTCTTCATTTTATCTGAAGGCACGCTTTTTGATACATTCCGACCGCACAGTTTGCGGTTTTTAAGACTGTTAAATTCTGTATGCTTCGTCCGCGTCCAAAGTGACGACGCCTGCTTTTTGCAGGACATCCTCCGCCTTTTGAGC
>JAFZNF010000121.1 GCA_017553025.1 Clostridia bacterium
ACCGATTTTACCAAAGAATTGATTATTATTTAAAAAAACACTTGAAATATCAGTAAAAATATATTAGAATGTAATTTGTATAAAATAACAACGGAGGAAATTTTTATGATTACTGCTGGGGACTTTAGAAATGGAAGAACCTTTGAATTTGAGGGTAATGTTTATCAGGTTGTAGAATTTCAACATGTAAAACCTGGAAAGGGTGCGGCTTTTGTAAGAACAAAGCTTAAAAATGTTATAACGGGTGCTGTTGTGGAAAAGACATTCAGACCTACCGAAAAGGTTGAGGAGGCACATATTGAGAGAAAGAATATGGAATACTCCTATAACGACGGTGACCTTTACTACTTTATGGATCAGGAAACTTTTGATATGCTTCCTATAGGCAAAGACCAGATAGGCGATGCCTTGAAGTTTGTTAAGGAAAATATGGTTTGTATGATTTTGTCATACAAGGGAAGCGTGTTCGGAATTGAACCTCCGACTTTTGTAGAGCTTGCAGTTACCGAAACAGAGCCGGGCTTTGCAGGAAATACCGCAACAGGCGCTACTAAGCCTGCAACCTTAGAAACAGGAGCATCAATTCAGGTTCCGCTTTTCGTTAATGAGGGAGATATGATAAGGATAGATACAAGAACAGGCGAATATATGGAACGTGTATAAAGGAGCAAATTATGGAAAATTTAATTTCAAAAGTTTCATACCTAAAGGGTCTTGCTGAGGGACTTAATGTAGACAAAAACTCTGCTGAGGGCAAATTGCTCCTAAGCATTGTAGATGTACTTTCCGACATCGCATCGGAGGTTGACGATCTTTCAGACTTCTGCGGTGAGCTTGATGAAAAGGTTGATGAAATAGATTCAGACCTTGCAGATATTGAGGAAATTGCATACGGCGACGATGAGGACGAAGAAGATGACGATTTCGATGATGATATGGACTTTTTTGAAATCGAATGTCCTAACTGTCACGAGGACTTTATGGTAGATTTCGACGCTCTTGACGAGGATAAGGGCATTGTTTGTCCGAACTGCAATCAGGAGATTGAATTTGAGTTTGAATGTGACTGCGATGACGAGAATTGTGACTGCCACTCAAAAGATGACGAGTAAAAAGAGCGGATTTTCCGCTCTTTTGTTTTGAGGTGAAAAATGAAAGGCTTATATATCCATATACCTTTTTGCTTGAAAAAATGCACTTACTGCGACTTCAATTCCGCCGTTGCGCCTGACAGCAAAAAAGAGGAGTATGTAAATGCACTGATTTGCGAAATGTCGGAGTATAGAGGTGCAGAAGTTGATACGGTATATATTGGCGGAGGCACGCCTACGGCACTTAGGACCGAACTTTTGGAAAGGGTAATTGAAAATATCAAGGTCAATTTTTCTGTTTCGAAAAATGCAGAATTTACCGTCGAAATGAACCCAAAAACCGCAGATTTAAAAAAACTTCGTATGATGCACAAAATGGGCGTAAATCGGCTTTCAATCGGCATTCAGTCCTTTTGCGATAATGAACTTTCAGCGCTTGGGCGAATTCATAACGCAAAAGATGCCAAAGATGCAATATCGCTTGCAAGAGAGGCTGGATTTAAAAATATCAGCATAGATTTGATGTCTGCAATTCCAAATCAAACAAAGGACAGCTTTAAAGAAACGCTTGATACGGCAATTTCACAAAATCCTGACCACATATCCTGTTACAGCCTCATTTTAGAGGAGGGAACTCCGCTTTTTGATATGGTAAAGTCGGGGGAAATTTCTCTTTGCGATGAGGAAACAGAACGCTGGTTTTATGAATATGCGAAAGATACTCTTGAAAAGAACGGCTATATGCAGTATGAAATATCAAATTTTGCTAAATGCGGTAAGGTATCGAGGCATAATATAAAGTATTGGGATTTGGAGGAGTATATAGGACTGGGACTTTCGGCACATTCCTTTTTAGGAGGCGTACGCTTTTCAAATACCGATAATATTTCCGAATATAACAGGCATAATTTCAGGAGTATGAAAAAAGAGGTTTTGACTAAAGAAGAAATGATGTCGGAATTTATGTTTTTGGGATTGAGAAAAACCGAGGGAGTTTCAAAAAAAGCATTTTTTGAGAAATTTAAAAGGGATATTTATGATATTTTCTCAAAACCGCTTGAAAAATTTATAAAAACGGGGTTTTTGATTGATGAAAACGGAAAAATCCGTCTTTCGCGTGAGGCGGTAAGTGTGTCAAATCAGATTATGTGTGAATTTTTGCTGTAAAAAAGTTAACAAAAAGTTCAAAAAAACCTATTGACAAATAACGGAATAAGGGGTATATTTATACTGTTAGCACTCGTACGAGGTGAGTGCTAACAGTATTTTGGTTTTGGCAGCATACCGTAGTCACAAAAAAGAGGTAGATACTATGGATTTAAGTCAAAGGAAACAAAAAATATTAAAGGCGATAATTGATGAATATATCGGAACGGCAGAACCTGTAGGCTCGCGTGTAATCGCAAAAAAGGACGATTTGGGACTTTCAAGCGCTACTATACGAAATGAAATGGCAGACTTAGAAGAGATGGGGTATCTTATTCAGCCGCATACTTCAGCAGGCAGAATACCCACAGATATCGGCTATCGATTTTATGTCAATTCGCTTATGAAACGCTATAAGATGAGCGTGGAGGCTTTGGAAAAGCTCAATACGATTATGGCAGAGCGGGTAAATCACCTTGAAATGATAATAAAGAAGGCAAGTTTAATCGCATCAACGCTCACCGAATATACAACGGTTGTTACCTCCCCCAAACTTAACAGCTCGGTTATAAAAAAACTTGAGCTTGTAAATCTGGGGCACGGGAATGTAATGGCGCTGATAATAACGGGAACGGGAATGGTTAAAAATCAATCTGTTGCCATAAGCCTAAGCGATGAGCAGGCATCAATGCTTTCAAAAATCATAAGCGACAGGATATCAGGACGTACGGCAGATGAGCTAACATTTGATATAATTAAGGAC
>JAFZNF010000122.1 GCA_017553025.1 Clostridia bacterium
AATAATGGCGGCAGGGGCATTTAATCAAGGCTCGTCAATAGAGCTCAGCGCTGACGGACCAATGCGCGAGCCTTTCAGCGTGTATATGCAGGGCGGAGTGACTTATGAATCTGCAAAACTCGGCATAATAATGGCACTTAAAGAAATGAAGGATAGTGGGATTATATGAAAGAACTGTTTTTAGACTCATTTTTTGATGCGGCGCGCCTTCTGCCGCTGCTGTTTGCGATTTATCTTTTAATTGAGTACTTAGAGCATAAAAATAATAACTTTGTGCATAACCTTTTTACGAAATCCCAAAAAACAGGACCGCTTCTGGGTGCAGTTTTCGGTACCGTTCCGCAATGCGGATTTTCGGTAATAGCATCGGAACTTTTTTCAAAAAGGGCTATTACAATAGGTACGCTGATTGCAATTTTTGTTGCTACTTCTGATGAGGCAATTCCGATTTTGATAGCGCACCCCGATAAATTTTACGATATGCTTGTGCTTATCGGCATAAAATTCGTATCAGCTGTTATATTTGGATTTTTGATTGATTTTGTTGTAAAAACAGACATTAAAGATGCGGAAAATAGCGAAGAACATCATTTTCACGGTAACTGCGAAAGCTGTGAGGACGGAATTTTGAAGTCGGCGGTTATACACTCTGTAAAAATCTTTGTTTTTATCTTTTTGGTAAATATAATTTTGGGCTTTTTGACTGAATTTGTTTCGCCCCTGATGCAGTTTATTACGGGTCATACCTTTTTACAGATTGTTTTCTCGTGTATGTTCGGAATAATTCCGAACTGTGCCGCATCAGTTGTACTGACCGAGCTTTATATAGCGGGTAAAATAGGATTTTCGTCGCTTGCAGGCGGACTTTGCACAGGTGCAGGAGTGGGACTTTTAGTGCTGTTTCGGCATAATAAAAACCAAAAACAGAATTTTTCAATACTTTTGTTCGTTTTCGTAATAGGAATTGTGACAGGACTAATTATAAAAGCTTTGGGTATGTGAAAATAAAAACAGGCAGATAGAAATCTGTCTGCCTTTTCATATCATAATGGGCGAGGTTAAAAAATCTCTGCCCGTTTTTTGCGGTATGTTTGCACACAGTGAGGCTATGTCTGTTGCGCGTATATCTTCCGCCATAAGCTCTCTTGAAAAATCCGCAACCTTTGTAACTATCGGTATTGTTGCCCGTTTTTTCATAAGCGCCAGCATTTCCCGTCCCTTTTCGTTTGATGCGAGTACTCGCAAATACTGAGGCTCTTTATATTCGCCCTTAATTTCCAAAAGTGCGCGTAAAACTATCCTTTTAAGCCTTGCGCGTGTATAGCGCTTTGTTACGGCACAGTCTATTATTTCATCAAAACTGCTTTTATCTGAGCTCTTCAAAATACGGTTATAAATCCCCTCTTCAGCGTCGGGAATATCGGCAAAAAGGCTTTCGCCTTTGGTAATCATAGCAAATTTCAAAATATTTGTAAGATTGTTTGTATCATAGACGGTGCAATTTGAAAAATCATACGGCGTAAGGTGTGAAAAATCTTCGCCGTTTTTTATTTTTTTGCGGATATATTCGGCAGAGGCAAATCCGCCGTTTTCATTTTCTGAGAAGAAATCGGCAGTTCTCGTGTGCGTTACGGGGACAATATCGCTTTTAGCTCTTTTTAATGCCATAAGGTATTCAAGCGCTAAAATATTGTTAGGTTTTGTAAGCAAATCTTCATCAACCATACCGCAAAATGCTTTTTGCCGTGCCATAGGGTAGCTAAGTCCCACTTTTAGGGCGTCCTTTATCTTTTGCGAAATTTCGGGAGTTTCAAAAAGCATTATATCTGCCGTCTCGGAAAGCCTTTTTATGTCGTTTGCTTCGCTTCCGAAAACAAGGCTGTCGGCTATGCCTGTTTTTATAACGGTATCAACTGCGCCTCTTGCAAACCCGTTTGCAGAGTATAAACTATAGCGTGTGCCAAGCTCTAAAACGAGGTCGGCGCCGTTTGAAACCGCCGCTTTTGCACGGTGCCATTTATCAAAAACTGCCGCTTCGCCTCTTTGGGTAAAGCTGCCGCTCATAACGCACAAAACTGCATCAAAATCGCGCTTAATAAAATCAAGCTGATACTTATGCCCGTTATGGAACGGGTTATATTCGCAAATCACCGCGGCAATCCTCATAGCGCACCTCCGAAAAAATACTATAGCGGTATTATAACTCAAAAAAATGCATTTGTACAGAGTATTTTTATTTATTTTGACCTATAATAATTAGGTGAATTGTGTTGACAAATTTTGCATAATATATTATAATACATATGAACAGTCATTCAACTGTTCGGAGCGGAGATGATTAAGTGAAAGTTTATTTGGATAATAACGCAACAACTGCGATGAAAAAGGAAGTTTTGGAGGAAATGCTGCCGTACTATACCGAAATTTACGGGAATGCTTCTTCAAAATTCTATGAAGTGGGCAGAAAAGCGGACGAGGCGGTTATGGAAATCCGCGAAAGAGTCGCAAAGCAGTTAGGGGCAAAAACCAATGAGATATATTTTACAGCCTCAGGCTGTGAGGCGGATAACTGGGCGATTAAAGGGATTGCCTTTGCAAACAAAAATAAGGGAAATCATATTATAACATCTGCAATTGAGCATCACGCAATTTTAGGTGCGTGCGAGTTTTTGGAGAAAAACGGATTTAGCGTAACATATCTTCCAGTAGATGAATACGGCAGGGTAAATCCGCAAGATGTTGAAAATGCTATAACAGATAAAACCATACTTGTTTCGGTAATGACTGCCAATAACGAAATAGGAACTATAGAGCCTATTGCCGAAATTGCAAAAATCTGCAAGGCGCATAAGGTGGTTTTCCACACAGACGCTGTTCAGGCGATAGGGCATATGCCGATAAATGTAGAGGATTTGGGCGTTGATATGCTGTCCCTTTCTGCACATAAATTTCACGGACCTAAAGGCGTGGGCGTTTTGTATATCAGAAACGGGGTCAGGATTGAAAATCTTATCCACGGCGGAGGTCAGGAACGCGGAAAACGTGCCGCAACTGAGAATACCGCAGGTATGGCGGGACTTGCCAAAGCTTTGGAGCTTGCAAATACCGACCTTGATAAAAAGACAGAAAAAATGCGTGCTATGCGCGACAGATTGATTTCGGGAATAAGCGGGAATATCCCGTATTGCAGATTAAACGGTCCTAGCGACGAAACGAGGCTTTGCAATAACGTCAATTTCTCCTTTAAGTATGTTGAGGGCGAGTCGATACTGATGCTCCTTGATATGAAAGGCATTGCCGCATCAAGCGGGAGCGCCTGCGCGTCAGGCTCACTTGATCCGTCGCACGTGCTTTTGGCAATCGGTCTTCCGCACGAGATTGCACACGGGTCTGTGAGGTTTAGTGTAAGCTGCGACACTACCGAGGAAGAGGTTGATTATGTAATAGAAACGCTTCCAAAAATAATTGAAAGGCTAAGGCTTATGTCACCGCTTTATGAGGAAGTTTTAAACAAGGAAGAGGAGGAAGTATAAATGTATTCAGAAAAGGTTATGGATCATTTTGAAAATCCGAGAAATGTCGGCGAAATTAAAAATGCAAATGCTGTCGGCGAGGTCGGAAACGCAAAATGCGGAGATATAATGAAAATATATATGGATATTGACGAAAATGAGGTCATAAGGGACGTAAAATTCAAGACCTTTGGCTGCGGAGCAGCTATTGCGACAAGCTCAATGGCAACGGAAATGGTAAAGGGCAAAACGGTTGACGAGGCGCTCTCTCTTACAAACAAGGCGGTTATGGAAGCTCTTGACGGACTTCCGCCTCAGAAAATACATTGTTCAGTACTTGCGGAGGAGGCAATTAAGTCCGCAATAGATAACTACAGAGGGGCTGGCGGAAAAAGTGTGCACGAAGGATGTAAATCTGACTGCAGCAGCTGTCCTCACGCCGGTAAATAGAAGAATAAAGCTGCTGCATAAAAGTTTTTTGCGGCGGCTCTTTTTTTAGCAAATATATTGCAAAAAGGAAAGTTTTAGGGTATAATAAAATCGGTGTGAAAAAGCATACTGGTTTTTGCAAAATCATTATATTTATGGAGGAATGTATTATGATATTTGACAGAGTAAAGACAATTATAAATGAGCAGCTTGGGATAAACGAAGACGAGATAAGTATGGAGTCAAATTTTCTTGAAGATTTCGGAGCGGATTCTTTAGAGCTTATCGACCTTATAATGGCTCTTGAATCTGAGTTTGATATAGAAGTTCCCGAAGATGACATAGAAGAAATAGAAACAGTCGGAGATGTGGTTTCATATTTGAAAAACCATACAGATTTGGAAGATTGATGAATGAGACGGAAATTTTTGAGGCAAAAATAGGATACTCGTTTTCCGACCGAAAATATCTTGAGACCGCTCTTACTCACAGCTCATACGCAAATGAACATAAAACATAAAGTAACGAACGTCTTGAGTTTTTGGGTGACTCGGTTTTAAGCCTTATCGTGAGTGAAAATCTGTTTTTGAGATTTTCTGAAGATGATG